>JAWSUE010000061.1 GCA_033549065.1 Bacillota bacterium | reverse complement strand
GCATAACAACCCCTAAAACTCAAGGCAATACTCATATTTTTGGTATAATGTAACACTTGCAATATACGAATTAATATTATATAATGTTCTAGTGTCGGGGCGTGGCGCAGCTTGGTAGCGCGCTTGACTGGGGGTCAAGAGGTCGCAGGTTCAAATCCTGTCGCTCCGACCATTAAAAAGTAAGTAACCACGGGAGGTTTAACCCTCGTGGTTTTTTGTGTCATACAATAATCGCTTGCCGCTTTTTGCAATTTGGAAAATATGATAAGATATAAAAAAGATCGTAAAGAAGGGGGCACACATGATGCGCAAACAACAAATTCACAATGGTGGATGAGTTGCCTGAGCATTTGAGGAAACAGTCTCAAAGTTTTTGGAGTTTTTACTGCGAGGGCTGGATAACGAGCCTTTGATCCAGGAAGAAATCCTTGCCATTACCCAATCTGAAAAAGATATTGCGGGGAGGGCGTACTATCAGCCTGGATGATTATATAGCAGGAAAGCGTATAT
>JAWSUE010000060.1 GCA_033549065.1 Bacillota bacterium | reverse complement strand
ACGGCGATACTGAGCCAGGCTTGCGGCAGGGTATTCGCCACAGCGGCCATATTGTTGTCACAAACCCCGATATGCTTCATGCAGCCATCCTTCCCCACCATACCAAGTGGATACAGCTATTTCAGAACCTTAAATATATCGTGATCGATGAGATGCACCAATACCGGGGAGTTTTTGGCAGCCACGTTGCCAACGTGATCAGGCGTCTGAAAAGAATCTGCGCCTTTTACGGTTCAAACCCCCGATTTATTCTCTGCTCGGCAACTATTGCCAACCCGGGCGAGCTGGCCACCCTGCTCATTGAAGAACCGCAGACTGTGATTATCGAAAACGGAGCTCCACAGGCCGAAAAACATTTTATTTTCTATAATCCGCCTTTGGTCAATCCTGAACAGGGTATCCGCCGCAGTTCTTTACTTGATGCCAGGCATATCGCCGCAAAGTTGATTCAAAATGAAGTACAAACCATAGTTTTTACCCGCAGCCGTTTGGGAGTTGAAGTGCTGTTGAC
>JAWSUE010000059.1 GCA_033549065.1 Bacillota bacterium | reverse complement strand
GCCAAGCCCATGATAGCGGCCGTGCCGTGACAACCGCAGAATTAGCCTCGCTCATGCTTTCCCTGCAGGAAGATCGCTGCAGCAACATAAACCTGGTAACACCTACCCCTTACCTTCATCAGATAGCCTCCGCCATAGATTTGGCCGCCTCTAAGGGTCTTACGCTGCCCGTGGTCTATAACTGCGGCGGTTATGAGTCTGTTCAGTCGCTCCGGCTGCTCGAAGGTTTCATCGACATCTACATGCCCGATGCCAAGTACGGTTCAGATTCTTCCGGCAGATTGTATTCAGGTGTTCCCGACTATTATACCCGCTTGAAGGAGAGTTTAAAAGAGATGCAGCGACAGGTTGGTGATCTTAAAACAGATTCTTCCGGGTTGGCTTACGCAGGTCTGCTTGTCCGTCACCTGGTCATGCCGGAAAATATTGCAGGCAGTTCCGAAATAGCCCGCTTTCTTAGCGAAGAAATATCTCCACGCTGCGCCGTCAATGTTATGGCCCAGTATTACCC
>JAWSUE010000058.1 GCA_033549065.1 Bacillota bacterium | reverse complement strand
CTTGTAAGCGGCGACACCATTTTTCAGAACAGCATCGGCCGCGCCGACCTGCCCGGTGGTGATATCAATACCCTGGGCGCAAGCGTGGAGAAGCTATCGAACATTGAAGGAATAGAGCTGCTCCTGCCCGGCCATATGGGTTACGTTAAGGGAGAAGCAGCTGTTAAACATAATTTCGACCAGATTAAACGTTACTTTTTTGCCTAGAAGCTATAAGCCAAACAGACCTGTTCAGCAGGAATAACTCTAAAGATAGCGAATTAATCAAATAGGAACAGCAATAACTCAAAAAGGTGTCAGACACCTTTTTGAGTTATTGCGGCGACAAATAGAGGGAGGTAGGCTTCTGCCTGTAAAAGCGAAACTATGAAAATTGCGATGCTCTCCCCCATATCCTGGCGTACACCACCCCGGCACTACGGACCCTGGGAGTGGGTGGTAAGCATGCTTACTGAAGGGCTGGTGAAGCGGGGCCTTGATGTAACCCTCTACGCTACAGCCGATTCGCTTACCTC
>JAWSUE010000057.1 GCA_033549065.1 Bacillota bacterium | reverse complement strand
GAAAAGGCCCTGCAGCAGGCCGCAGGGGTCATTAAGGCACAGGTGGATCTTGCTGCAGAAGAAGCCTATGTAGAATACGACCCCTCGATAATAAATGAAGAAACCCTGCTTCAGGTAATCAGTAAGGCCGGATATGAAGGGATTTTATCCGGGTAAAAAGATCTGAAATAACTATGGGACAGAAGAGGAGGATTGATCATGTATTATGATCCTGTATGCAAAAATGTGTTAACACCCGACCAGGTAAAAGCAAATTACACTTTTAAAGATAAGGGTTATGAATTCTGCTGCGAAGATTGCCGCGATAAATTTAGCCGGGACCCGGAAAAGTATACAGGCAGGAATTGGTGGCAGCGCTTCCTCTATCGCCTTGCAGAATCCAATGCCGAAGAATTTAAAGGAGAAAAACTTTCCTGCCATTAATTGCAGAGTAAACTTACAAGCATAGCCGATATATATTGCACAGTATTACTACTATCTGAAGAGATTAACGGATCAACAAAAGCTGAGGTTTATA
>JAWSUE010000056.1 GCA_033549065.1 Bacillota bacterium | reverse complement strand
CACTAAGGGTCAGCCTCCTACCCGATTGTTAAAGAACAGGTTAGTCATTATATTACGGATGTGAACAGCATGACGGAAAGTAAACAGCAGACTATAAGCGAACCTGCCCTGGTCGGGGGCGATGGCAAATACAGACCGGTGCTCAGTATTCTGGTTTTGGCCTGGCCGATTGTCATAGAAATGGGTTTGCATACATTTGTGTGGATTTTCGACACCGCCATGGTAATGAGGCTTGGCGCCCATGAGGCAACAGCCGTTGAATATGGCGCAATTGTGCTGTTCAACTCACTGATGATTCTTGGCGCTCTCGGTATCGGCGCCAATTCACTGGTTGCCCGTTACACCGGAGCTAAAGATATGCAGCGGGCTGCATTAACCGGTGGGCAGGCTATCTCAATCAGTTTTTTAATTACTGCTCTTTTTACAGGGCTTAGCTTGCTCGCTTACCAATCATTTTTTAACTGGATTATTAAGGATACAATTACCGTTGCCCTGACAGAGGATTATTTCTATTATGCCCTGGTAAGCGGTGGTTTTGCC
>JAWSUE010000055.1 GCA_033549065.1 Bacillota bacterium | reverse complement strand
TTAAGGGGCATGACTGCCAGGCTACCGAAACAGGATTTTTGTTGTACTCCTCCATTATCGTCGGATGGCACTTGATTCTGGGTGATGGAGGAAACAAAAAATGATTCTTTCAATATTGTTTACTGTTTTAATTCACGAAGCCGGCCATGCTTTGGGAATAATGCTCACCCGGGCTGGGCGCATTCAAGGATTGGTTTTGAATCTAAAAGGTATCGGTATCAGCTGGGAGCCTTATGCAAATGAACCGCTTAAAAGGGCGCTTGTTTCTTTAGCGGGTCCGGCAATTAATCTTCTTTTCGCAATTTCGTTCTTCATAACAGGACAGGAACTTCTCTTTCTGACCAACCTTGTATTCGGGTTAGTCAACTTACTTCCCTTACCCGGTTCAGACGGATCAAGGATATTAACCAACCTTAAACTTGCCTTTCAACAGTTACAATCTATAAGTTAATACTCTGAGTACATTTTGTTGTGGTTGGGGTTACGAAAATTCGTACTTTCAAAAAAAGGAATTATTGTCACCATGTCGAAAATTTAAATG
>JAWSUE010000054.1 GCA_033549065.1 Bacillota bacterium | reverse complement strand
GTCTCTCCATTCGCCTTCATATATCTTGCCATCAGGCCAAATCATCATACCGGTGCCATGAGAAACATATTCTTTAACTTCACCTATATATTTAATTCCATCCGGTAAAAGAACCGTGCCTGTTCCATGCGGCAGGCCATAAGAAAACTCTCCTTCATAAATCATTCCATCTGAACTCGTCCATTTCCCTACACCATGAGGTATTCCATCAACCATCTCACCCACATATTTCCCACCATCATAATCAATCGCCCGGCCACTGTTGTCACATCCAGTTGTTATTAAAACCAAACAAATTATCATAAAAATGATAAAATATGATTTAGTGGAAAAATAGTTTTTCATAATTTCCCCCAGGCTTTAAGATCAATGTTGAATGGCTTACTGAATTATTTTATAAAGGGCAACTTACCTGCTTTACCGATATCTTCAGATTTCAAATCATGGATCAGGACCATAACCGCGTCTTCGGGGCAATTAACCGTACTTACAACTGCCTTAGTTACCTCCTGCACCAGGGCCCTTTTTTGCTCCACTGTCCT
>JAWSUE010000053.1 GCA_033549065.1 Bacillota bacterium | reverse complement strand
AGAGTGGAAGAGTTGGGGCTGCCGGAAATCAGTAAGGATTTCTCCCGGCTGCCAAGGGGGCTTGTGCTTGTCACCGGGTCTACGGGCAGCGGGAAGAGTACCACACTGGCATCAATGATCGGGATGATTAATGAAGAGCGGTCTTTGAACGTGGTGACAGTGGAGAACCCCATTGAGTTTTTGCATACGCACAATAAGTCAATAATCCGGCAGCGGGAAGTGGGCAACGATACCCATTCGTTCTCCGAGGCGCTGCGGCATATGCTGCGTCATGACCCGGATGTGATTCTAATCGGTGAGATGCGGGATATGGAGAGTATTGCCATTGCACTGACGGCAGCGGAGACGGGCCACCTTGTCTTTTCCACGCTGCACACCCAGACGGCGCCGCTGGCCATTCACCGGATTGTGGACGTTTTCCCTGAATCGATTCGCAATTACGTGCGTTTGCAGCTGGCGGATTCTCTTAAAGGGGTGCTTGCACAGCAGCTGCTGCCCCGGGCTGACGGCAAAGGGCGTGTGGCCGCTATTGAAGTCCTGGTGAACACGCCGGCTGTGGC
>JAWSUE010000052.1 GCA_033549065.1 Bacillota bacterium | reverse complement strand
GCCGTAACCTGGCTGAAACTCTTCTTCGGCATGTGATTGTAGCTGCCAGGCAGGAAAACCTTAACCGGATCGAGTTAAATGCCCTTGTCGACAATATACCGGCCCGTAGACTCTATGAAAAACTTGGGTTTACCACAGATTCCGTTGCCTACGAGCTCCCGTTGAATAAATAAATGGTTAGTTAATATATAAAGCAGCCGTAATGCTTAAGAGCCCTGGTTTAACATGTTTAAACTGCTGAGCGGCAATATATTCTTTTATATCGAGAGGAGATTTAAATATGCGTGATTACCGGGAAATACCCTTATGGAAAGATGCAACACCTGAAGAGTGGAACGACTGGCGCTGGCAGGTGCGCAACCGCATCACCACCCTGGAGCAGTTAAAACAGGTTATAGACCTTACCGATGAGGAAGCAGAAGGAGTTAAACAGTGCCTTCAGCATTTTCGCATGGCAATTACACCCTACTATGCCACCCTCATAGATCCCAAAGACCCCAACTGCCCTGTGCGTAAACAGGCAGTCCCATCAGCCCATGAAACCCACTGGTCGGAATTTGACATGGCCGACCCGCTGCACGAAGATGTCGATTCTCCCGTGCCCGGCCTAACC
>JAWSUE010000051.1 GCA_033549065.1 Bacillota bacterium | reverse complement strand
GCAGCAACACGGTATAACCTTTGATAGGTTACTAACAATAACCAATATGCCGATAGGGCGTTTTAAAGACTGCCTGTTAAATAAAGGGCAGCTAGATGAATACATCAAGTTGTTGCACAGTAACTTCAATCAGGCGAATCTTCCCAATCTGATGTGCCGCAGCCAAATATCTGTCGGTTGGGATGGAACTATTTACGATTGCGATTTTAACCTGGCCTTAGGCTGCGCGGCTAATCTTGAAAGACCTTATATTTTCGATTCGGACTGGAACAGTTTCTGCAACAGATCTATTGTTACCGGAGAGCACTGCTTTGGCTGTACAGCAGGAGCAGGCTCTTCCTGCAGCGGATCCCTGGAAATGGGTGCTTAAATATTTCTATGACAAACAACAACGGCCTCACTCGTCCACCGCGGTCTGTTTCATCGCCTTCCCTATAGCTTTCTATCACGATCTAGGACGATCAAATTGACCCATGGCCCCAGATGTTCCTGTTACCAAAGCACAAGAGAGCGGACAGTTATTTGTTATACAGATTAAAGTTTTGCTATCTTTATTTTCCAGAAGACCCAAAGGCCGTTGAAGAATAAAAAGACCACTAACAGTAACGATAGAACAATTAGC
>JAWSUE010000050.1 GCA_033549065.1 Bacillota bacterium | reverse complement strand
GTCGGCGCAAGAGGGGGAGTTGCCCCAGCAGTCTTCATTTTGCTCGGTGTAATCACAGCTTTTTGCCGTCGAGCAGTCCATGCACGAGGGGAAGCGGTAATTTTTAACCCGGTAGCGGAAACGTAAATATTCCGGACTGTTCCAGATATCATAAAGGCTGCTTTCGTTGATATTTCCCAGGATATGCTCACTCACATCTTTACGCCTGTTATCAAGGTAGTAGGGGTAGGAGTACATCAGGCCGTAACAGGGAGCAACCGCCCCGTCATAACGGATCACCGCTGCATCATTCTCGACAAAGCTGCATTTGCGGCTGCTGCCCCAGTACATCCTCGGCAGCCTTAAAGAACCCCACAGCACGAAATCTTTTTCAATTGCAGGCCAGACAGCAGGTTCGGGAAAACGGAAATCTTCCGGTAAACTTGCCCAGTCAGGTGGCGCCAGTGTTCCCGCGCCCATTTCACGATCTCTACCCGGGGTTTCGTAAAGTACTTCTTTATACATATCCTCGGAATAGGCAAGCAAGTTGGTGACCAGAACCGTGGGAGCGCCAACTTCTTTAGCCAGGCGCGGCAGCAGGGGAAGCTGGTCAATATTACTGCGCATCATCACAAATTCAAGCCCTATTTTCGGGTAATTAG
>JAWSUE010000049.1 GCA_033549065.1 Bacillota bacterium | reverse complement strand
AACATGGACGACTGGGATCTTCTAACCATCGCCAATATCTTCTACAACCGCGATCCCCGTGAAATGGAACTGGTAGTCCTGCCTGGAGAAATCAGAACTGTACACGAAGATAAAATTAATCAAGACATAGAGTACTACTTCCTCGACTACGCAGAATGCGATAAAATATTAACCAGACTGGGCCTGAAGTAAAAAGGGGACATCATTCATGTACCTGTGTGTCTGCAGGAACGGTTCGAAGGGGACATCATTAGTGTGTCTGCGGGGACGGTTCGAGCGTGTCATGAGCGTTAGCGAATGACCGAAGGGAACACGATGGAACTGTCCCCCTGACACACCGAAAGGAAACACCAAATTGACTAAACACCTCAAAAAGCGAAGCCTAATCATCATAGCAGTTACACTGATAACCCTCCTGACCGCAGGGGCTTACGTCTATTTCACCTACTTCACCCTAAATCCCCTACTCGAATCTCAGCTCCGCTCCCAGTTCGGAGATGAATTCTTTGATGACTTCGCCGAAGAACCCGAACCGGAAAACGACTCTGAGCTCTTAGATGATATTATTGAAAAGTACGAGCCCCACTTTGAAACTTTAGAGAATCGGGCTCTTGAAAGGCTTGAAGAACTTTTCACTGCAGCAGTGGAGGAATATAATCAGCAGCGC
>JAWSUE010000048.1 GCA_033549065.1 Bacillota bacterium | reverse complement strand
GAAGATGCCCGGGACGATTTAAACCGGATGAGACGCCAGAAAGCGCTGCTGCTGGCCACATTTGAATATTTTCAGGATATGGGTCTCTTCCGCTACGTAATCCCGGCCTATTCCGCATATCGGGAACATGTGCAGACCGACCTGACCTTCAATCAGATCACAGCCCTGACCCTGTTCGCCAGCGAACGCCTCGAAGCCGACGCCATATTTGACTATTCCTTGCAGGGCGAATACTTCAGCGCTGACGGCGGCCAAACCTACTACCTGCAGCTCGAAGAATTTGGGGACACATTAGTTAATTATATTTTCTGACAATTGATCGGAGGCGAAATCGGTGAAAGAACAGTTTAAGGTTCCGGAGAGCAAAACCTGCTTGGTGACCGGGGTAGCCGGATTCATCGGTTCCCACCTGGCACACCGGCTGCTGGATGAGGGCTGCCGGGTTATCGGGGTCGACTGCTTCACCGACTATTACGACCACAAGATCAAGGAGAAAAATATAATCGACCTGATGGAGCGACCCGACTTTGAGATCATCCGTGCTGATATTACAGAACTGGATCAGAGTATCCTGGATGATGTGCAGTGGATATTTCACCAGGCAGCCCAGGCCGGGGTGCGGGCCAGCTGGGGCGAGGAATTTGCCGACTATACCCACCATAATATAC
>JAWSUE010000047.1 GCA_033549065.1 Bacillota bacterium | reverse complement strand
CCGGCGTCCTTCATCCCCAGTTTCACGAAACCCGGCAGTGATCACAATAGCCCGTTTTGTGCCGATCCTGCCAAAGTCATCAAGGATGGGGATCACAAGCGGGGCGGGCAGAACAAACATAACCAGGTCGGGCGCCTCAGGCAGGTCAAGCGCTGAGGAATATGCCCTGTAGCCAAAAACCTCTTTTTCTGTCGGGTGAATGGGGTAAAATTTGCCGGCGAACCCGTCTTTAACGATACTTAAAGCCTGGATGGCGCCCATTTTCATCGGGTTGTTACCCGCGCCAACCGTGGCAATCGATTTTGGATTCATCAACTGGTGCAGTGGATTATTTTTCATATGTTATCGCCTCCCCTTTTAAGGTTCAAGACAATTAGTTTATTTCCTGCCGAAGCATCAGTTCATTAGAGGCAATCAGGGCCGCTGCGTCGAAACATTAATGACGTAATTATTTGATCGATAGTACATTAGTACATTTTATGCTGTAGAAAGCAAAGGAGCGACTATAATGAAAATTTTTGAGCCGATTAAAGTCGGAAATATGGAGCTAAAAAACAGGATCGCCATGCCGGCTGTTCATCATTCCTACACACCCGACGGCTTTGTCAATGAACGCCTGCTTGAATATTACAGGGTCCGCGCACTCGGCGGCGCCGGTTTAATTACTATTGGC
>JAWSUE010000046.1 GCA_033549065.1 Bacillota bacterium | reverse complement strand
TGGCCGGAACCAGCCGTATGAGTTACCCGGCTAATGTCAGGGTTATTCGTGTGCCCTGCTGTGGCCGGATGAATCCCATGTTTGTTCTCAGAGCTTTTCAGCGCGGAGCAGACGGGGTTCTCGTTGCAGGCTGCCACCCTGGAGACTGTCACTACAGCACAGGTAATTACCACGGTCGCCGTCGCCTTTCTGCCTTCAAACGCCTGGTTGAGTTTGCCGGGTTTGAGCCGGAAAGATTTGAAGTTCGCTGGATCTCCAGCTCGGAAGGTGATAAATTTGCTGAAGAGATGGAGCAGATGACAGCAAAAATTAAGGCCCTCGGGCCGAACAGAAAGATGAGGGATGCCCGATGGCAGAGCGTAACCTAGAACAGCTTGAAAAAATTCGCGAAGCGGTCAGCCAGGACCTGCTCAGCGGGCGGATTGAACTTCTGCTCGGCTGGGAAAAAGGACACTACTGGTGGCAGTCAAGGCCTCTTTTTGCCAGCGGTGAAGATGATCTGGCCAGACTCACCTGGGATTCTTTCTGTGCGGTGAATCTGAGTCGTTATCTCCTCGATGAGCTTAAGGATCATCAGAAGGTTGGAGTTCTGGTTAAAGGTTGTGATTCCCGCGCTTTTAACCGTTTGCTTCAGGATAATATGGTCCAGCGTGATCGCGTTATTCTTTATGGGC
>JAWSUE010000045.1 GCA_033549065.1 Bacillota bacterium | reverse complement strand
CTGGCCGCCATCCGTCCCAACAGTCCGGCCTTGTTTGAGTGCGTGGTCACCAGGTCGGGCTTCAGCTCAGAGAGAATCGCTTTAATCTCTTTTAAGGCCATCCAGTCTTCCAGGAGGCTGATCGGGTGAATCAGTCTCGTCAGCAGGCGGCAGCTCACCCCTTTTAAGACCAGTGATTCAAATAACGTGCCGCCCAGTCCGGCCAGCACCGTCACCTCATGACCTCGCTCCTGCAGCGCTCCCGCCAGGCTGATAACATGGATCTGCGCCCCGCCCAGGTCATCTGCCCGGGTAATAATGAAGGCTATCTTCATATCCGACCCCTTCGTAATTTGGGGACACATTAGTTAATTATATTTTCTGAATATATAATTAACTAATGTGTCCCGGAAATTATGGGAATTAGCGGCCGATGCCGCTGTAGGTGAAGCCTTCCTGCTGCAGTTCTTCGCAGTTGAGCATGTTGCGGCCGTCGATGATGATCTTCTGTCTCATGGTGCTGCCTATTTTAGGCCAGTTCAGATGGCGGAACTGGTCCCAGTCGGTGAGCAGGGCCAAAGCGTCGCTGTCGCGGGCCGTCTCTTCGGCCGACTGGCAGTAGATAATGCCCTGTTCCGGGAAAGTTTCTCTGTACTTATCCATCGCCACCGGGTCGTAGACTTTAACCCGGGCGCCCAT
>JAWSUE010000044.1 GCA_033549065.1 Bacillota bacterium | reverse complement strand
TTCACCTATATCGGGGATGTTGTCGAGGCAAATCTGGCGGCAGCTATTGCTCCTGCTGCAGTCGGGCGAGTCTTTAACATCGGCGGTGGGACCCGCATATCGGTAAATGGCGTTCTTGAACTTTTAAAGAAAATTAGCGGAAAAGAATTTAAGGTTCGCTATGAACCTTTCCAGGCCGGAGATCCCATGCACACTTACGCCGATACCACCCGCGCCCGAAAAGAACTGAAATTCACCCCCCAAACCACCCTCGAACAGGGCTTAACCCATATGCTAAACAGCTTCAAATAATTTCGGGACACATTAGTTAATTATATATTCCGACAATTATTTATAAAAAAATATGAAAACCACTTTCAATTTTTTAAGTGTTTAACTGATTGTTCAGATACTGTTGCTTGTCTGTTTGGGGTAAATATTTTAAGTCTAATTATTATCTTTTTTCTTACGTGGTCCTTTCGGCCCTCGTTTTCCGGGAGTTAATTTCAGCCCAGTCATTTCTTCGATGCTAGAAACGAATTCACGGCTGCCGATTGGTTTTTCACTACGTTCATGTTTTTCAATCAAATCAAGTTCTCGAGTGATCAGCCTCTGAGAAAGATAACTTTCCCAATCTCCAAATCTCTCTAATAGCGGTTTAACAGTGACTAGCCTATCATCTTTACCGGTCATATGAGCTTTTGCGCTGCTCCATTCGTAATCC
>JAWSUE010000043.1 GCA_033549065.1 Bacillota bacterium | reverse complement strand
AGGAGCGCTGGTTGTAATCGAACTGAAACGAGATAATTCCGGATCAGATGTGGAGTGGCAGGCTATCAAATATGCTTCTTATTGCTCCAGTTTTTCCCACGATGAAATCTATAAACATTTCGCAGAATATCTTGGTACAGATAGCGATGATGCTCAAGTCAAAATTGAAAGTTTTATCAACTGTGAACCAGAGGATCTTAATCAAAGCCAAAGAATAATATTGGTCGCAAAGGAATTTCACTCTGAGGTTATTTCTGCTGTGCTATGGCTTCGTGAGTCAGAAATAAATATTGAATGTATTCGTTTAACTCCTTATTTCGATCAGCAAGGGGGGCTTTTCATAAATCCAGAGATAATTATCCCGCTCCCAGAAGCAGCATGGGGGTCAGGTCTTGAAATATTACATTTTTCAGGTTGATTCCTCTTTATGGCCAGACTACTTAGTTTGATATTCACTACACTACGGTCAGTAAAACAGTAGGTTAATTAGAATTGAAAATGTAATATTTCAAGACCTGACCCCTAATAACTCTGATACACTACCACCATGCCCGCGTTGTAACAACACGACATTTAGAAAGGGCTAAATACTAAAGAGAGGGGGTTCGATTCAAAACATTTGTATTATGTCGAATCCCCTTCATTTTGATCGAGTAATGTTCACTAAAAAAGAAATAGAGGTATGATCATGATTTTTTACTTCTCGGGTACAG
>JAWSUE010000042.1:244-725 GCA_033549065.1 Bacillota bacterium | reverse complement strand
CGCTGGCCGAAGCGGCCAAAAAGCGTGGCGGTGCCGGGACGATGGGGCACCGCTGTCATCCGGGATGTATAATTAACTGCTCCAATGTATATGCCAATGAAGACGGCAGCGAGCATGTCTCCAGTGTGGAATATGAATCAATATGGGCCCTTGGCGCCAACTGCGGCATCGATAATCTTGACCATGTTGCAGAACTGGTCTGGCTCTGCAACGATCTCGGCATCGATACCATCGAGGCTGGATGCACTATCGGTGTGGCCATGGAAGCAGGCCTGGCTGAATTCGGTGACGGGGAAGCAGCGATTAGAATGCTTAAGGAAATATATAATCGTACTCCGCTTGGTCATATTCTTGGCCAGGGTACCCAGTTCACCGGTGAAGCATATGGTGTAACCCGTATCCCGACTGTAAAACGCCAGGGCATGCCCGCCTACGAACCGCGCGCAGTCAAGGGCATCGGCGTTACCTATATTACCTCACC
>JAWSUE010000042.1:0-234 GCA_033549065.1 Bacillota bacterium | reverse complement strand
GGGTGCCGATCACACTGCCGGTTACACTATTAACCCGGAAATCCTGGATGTGGGCGGTAAAGCCGATCCACTTTCGCCAAAAAATAAAGTTAAGCTGTCCAAGGCTTTCCAGGATACGACTGCTTTTATCTGTGACGCAGCCGGTTACTGCTTATTTATTGCCTTCCCAATTCTTGATATCCCCAGTGGTTTTGAAGGGGCAATAGAAACAGTGAATGGTATGCTCGGTACAAG
>JAWSUE010000041.1 GCA_033549065.1 Bacillota bacterium | reverse complement strand
CCTGAAGCAGCTTAGGAAACACGCCGAAGAAGAGATCTACCGGCAGAAGCTGGCTGATCTTGAGACCCTGCTTGAAACAAGGGATGCCGAAGAGATTGCCGCCACCCTCGGTAACGGCATCGAAGCTTTCAACTCTGTCCCGGCAGCTATCTGCTGCGCCCTGCGCCATCCCGACTCTTTCGAGGATGCCGTGATAGAGGCGGTCAGCCTCGGCGGCGATGCCGACACCATCGCCTGCATGACCGGAGCCATAGCCGGCGCCCGCCTCGGCATTGAAGCCATTCCAAAAGAATGGTTGGACAAACTTGAGAACAAAAACCACTTCGAAAAACTCGCCAATAATTTCGGGACACATTAGTTAATTATATTTACTGCACAATTTTCATTGCCGGAATCACTTCAGTTGGAAATAACCTTCCCATACTTTCCCGGTATGCTATTATTGCTTTAGAAGAGAGGCAATATAGTCTACCGAACCGGACAATAGTCAAAACCTTAAGCTGTTCAGGGGGATTACAATTAATGGCAGGATATCCACCAAAACCGATGATCAGTGTCAAAAACCTGATAAAAACCTACCAAACCGGGGCGGAACCTTTTGATGCCCTGCGCTCGCTGACATTTACGATCGGCGCCAATGAATATGTGGGCATAATCGGTAAATCGGGAGCCGGAAAAACCACCCTGATCAACATGCTCAGCGGAGTGGACCAGATTACCTCAGGAGAAGTTTATATCAAT
>JAWSUE010000040.1 GCA_033549065.1 Bacillota bacterium | reverse complement strand
ATGAAGAAGAAATCGCCCGGCGCACTGAAGAAACTGCTACCCTTACCGGAATTGAAGCCTTGCTCGACCGTCCTCCCCACCACCTGTCGGCAGGTGAACAGCGCCTGGTTGCCCTCTGCGGAATCCTGGCCATGAAACCCCGCCTGCTGATCATGGATGAGCCGACTTCAGATCTTGATATCCGTTACCGCCGCCGGTTGATCAGAATCCTTGAGAGTATGAACGACAAGACTTTGCTTATTGCCTCCCACGACCTGGAGTTTATTCTGGAGACCTGTGAACGGGTCATCCTGCTTGAAGGAGGAACCATCCAGGCTGATGGAAACCCTTCGGAAATTATGGGCAGTGAATCCCTGATGGAAAAACACGGCCTCGAAGTTCCCCACTCCCTTTCGGCTACCTGGCACCGCCACAGGAAGTAGACCAAATAATTTCGGGACACATTAGTTAATTATATTTTCTGATAATTTAGCCCAGCATGTCGGCCAGCCCCGAGGCGCGCTTAATGGACTGGTCGACACCTGAATTAAGCACTTCAGCCGAACCGACAATTACTACCGACTTTTTCGCTCTTGTAACCGCCGTATAGAGCAGTTCCCTGGTCAGCGGGCGAACATGGACTTCGGGTAAAACAATGGCCACATTTTCATATTCCGAACCCTGGGCTTTATGCACCGTGGTGGCCCAGGCCGGTTCCAGTCTTCCCCTGAGTGTTTCGAGGGGATAGGCTACGAAGCTTCCACTCCGCGGAAACAGAGCCATCGGCTCGGCAGAACGCTGCCTGGTCGCCGACTCCAG
>JAWSUE010000039.1 GCA_033549065.1 Bacillota bacterium | reverse complement strand
AGAGATAGCGGCTCTGGGGACCGTGTGTCCGCGGGAACGGTTCGAGCGAGCGGCTCTGGGGACCGGGCTGATGTCCAAATCGCAAAGCGATTTGCCATCGAGAAGACACGGCCCTGTCCCCAAGGCACGCTAGCGTAAGCTTATCCAAAGGGCTCACTCAGGAACTGTCCCCCTGACACACGTAACCACATTGAGTCACTCCAAACTATTCCACTATTTACTTTTACAATTCAGCCGGCCGGCTATTCATCAGAGAGTGCGGCCCTAAAAGTTCCGCGGCAAATTCAGACCCGCACCCTCCAAGCAGCTCTGGGGACTCGTGTCTAGGGACGGTTCGAGCGTGTCCAGGGTGGACATAGGGGACATTCCTCTGAAAGAGGTGTGTCCCCAGACCGCTAAAAAGATACACGATGGAACTGTCCCATTGACACGATTTATTACAGAAACTATTTATACTAGGCCCTGTCCCCAGGGCATGCTTATTACCTTACCTTAATACTCACCCAACACACTAACTTCTCTTGAAACAATCTGGGCCCTGACCTTACCGGTTATATCACCGCTGGTCGTGTTGAACACATTACGGGCCAGAACCGAATCCATCACCGCTTCTACATCCTGGGCGGTTATCTCCGGATCGGGGTCGGCAAGCGAGATTGTCGTGTTGCGTCCCCCGGCTGTGCTAAAGATCAACTGCAATGTCTGTACCATTCTTTATCCTCCTTTCCTTAAATATTTACTAGCCTGTTAATTTACTCCTCATCGAGTTCATACTCATCAACCCGGCGAACGGCATCCAGGGGGTGAACCTGCAGGTTACCCAGCT
>JAWSUE010000038.1 GCA_033549065.1 Bacillota bacterium | reverse complement strand
GGAAAAATTAGCTAACTACTGAAATTGTGACTGCAGACGTGTTTTTATTAATGTGGTTTCCGATGATTCGCCTGAGGATATTCTTGCTACTATCAATTATGGCTGGGAATCCCCGAAATTCTATAAAAAGTGGATGGGGGCGGCGGCGGATTCGGATATGATAAAGATGATGACACGTCCAATTTTAGAAATAAGCTGCCGGCAGACAGAATATGCAAATCATTTTTTGGAATTGTTTGAGGAAGTAATAAAGGATAAGGACTATGTGGACAGGCTTGCCAGGCATTATTTTCTTTTTAAGGGGTCTGTAAACGAAGCAAAGGGGGGAATGGGTGGAAAAAAGATTGGAAGGAATGAACCCTGCCCCTGCGGAAGCGGTAAAAAATATAAAAAATGCTGCGGGGTTTAATAAAAATTATAACTGCTGGAAAAAGACAGAACGATCTGGCATGCACCCTGACCCTGCAGTGCTATGTACCTCCGGGTTAGATAAATTCTTATGAATTCTATTAAAATAGATACGGCAAAACGGTATACTGACCTGTTGAAAACAGTATTGAAGGATTCTATCAGTTCTGTATTTGTATTTGGTTCTGTTGCAAGGGGTGAAGATACGGACAAGAGTGATATTGACCTTATGGTAATTGTTGATGGGCTTCCCTCCCCCGACCAGATGGAAAAACTGGGAACAACCGGGCGGTTTGATGAATTGAAAGGGCATGCAGAATTCCATGATATTTCCTGTGTAATAGTGACCGGGGAAAGGTACAGGACACATCTTGAAATGAGAATGCCAAGAGAGGGAATTAATCCTTTAAAAGAAGCGATGGTCCTGTATGATAC
>JAWSUE010000037.1 GCA_033549065.1 Bacillota bacterium | reverse complement strand
TGCGGCTGTGCCCGGCTTTCCCATCTCGATTAAACTGTGCTTGATTTTTAAAGCCTGGTTGTATGCTTCTACAAGATCCTCAACTTCAGAAAAGTATGAAAACTGTATTGTGCTCAAGATTTATTTCGGAATATGGATTCTTAGGTGGTAGAGAGGTTATAGAATTAATCGTCAATGATCTGATCAAGATTGTTGGTGAACATCAGTTGCCTCTGAGTAGAGTCAAGAAAGGGCAGATCCTCTGGCAAGCAGTTGCTAAAGATGAAACCAGTTCATATGGAAAGTCGATGAGTGATACCAGAACTATTCCGGTTATTCTTACATTGGTCAGCGATGAAGAGATCAATATGCGAATAAATGGAAGTTCAATTACTCAGATACGAAAGAATGTAACTGAACGAATCATGAAAGAAGCAGATGAACAGAGGGGAACCTTGAGCCAGCCTGATATTGCTTTACTTCTTGCAATCTCAAGAGCATCTGTTGGCAAGTATATTCAGGATATACAGAATGAAAAGGGAATTAGTCTGCCGTATCGTGGAACTATTCATGATATGGGACCAACTGTTACACATAAGAGGGAGATTGTCAGATTGAAACTTTCTAAGATGTCTACTCCTGAGATTGCCAGGAGAACTAATCATAGTGAAGAAGCAGTCGATCGATATATCAATGATTTTGAACGTGTGACGAGGATTTCAGAGATTTTCAAGACGGAGGATATTGCTTTTGTTACGAATTTGAGTGTTTCTCTGGTTAATGAATATCTTGATCTGAAGAAGTCGACGTCATGTTCCAGTCTATATAAGTGAAGATATGGTTGGACACAAACTGGGCGAATTCGCCCCAACCCGAACC
>JAWSUE010000036.1 GCA_033549065.1 Bacillota bacterium | reverse complement strand
GTTATAATCGCAGCTATCATACTTGTTGTCACCCTCCTCTATTTTCGACCAAACATACCCTGTGGTCTGAAAATAAGTAACACATCGAGCACAGAAAATCCTCAATGCTCAGATTCTTCTTGCATGTGATGAGAGTGAGCATCAGACGAAACGGTCGACCAATGAAAAAATTTCTCAATTCCTTGGCATAAGTATGAGAAAAATTGATCGCATAAAGAAGCGATTTGTCATGGAAGGCATGGAAGCAGTCCTCACCAAGAAAAAAGGAAACCATACTTATGAAAAAAAGATAGATGGGGATGTTGAAGCCCACCTGATTGCAATGAGCTGCAGCGAGCCTCCAGAAGGTTTTGCAAGATGGTCTCTGAGATTGTTGGCTGATAAGGCTGTCGAACTTGGTTATGTTGATAGCATCTCGCATGAATCAGTACGAACTGTTCTAAAAAAAACGAACTGAAACCCTGGAAAGTAGAAGGTTGGGTAATTCCACCTGAGCATAACGGAAGATTTGTTGCAAATATGGAAAAGGTCCTGGATGTTTATAAGCGTCCACTCGATCCAAAAAATCCTGTTGTGTGCATGGACGAATCTCCAAAGCAATTGATTTCTGAAACAAGAGTTCCTATTCCTGCTTCGCCTGGTCAGCCGGAAAGGCATGATTATGAATACAGACGTTGCGGTATGTGTAATGTTTTTATTGCTTCTGAACCTTTAGCAGGAAACCGCATGGTATCTGTCACTGAAAGAAAAACCAAGCAGGACTGGGCTATTTTTATGGAGGAAATTGCACGCAAATACGAAATAGCTGAAAAAATTACAATTGTTATGGATAATCTGAATACACATGAAATCGGATCATTTTATGAAACTTTCCAACCAGAAAAGGCAAAAGCATTATGCGATAGATTTGAATTCGT
>JAWSUE010000035.1 GCA_033549065.1 Bacillota bacterium | reverse complement strand
TTACTCCAGTTGTATTATTGCCGGTAATACTGCCCGCCCGATTACCGATGCTGTAAAGATTTCAAGAGAGAAGCTGTCCTACATTATTGACTCCACCGCAGCGCCTATCGCTACAGTGGCTCTCATTTCAACCTGGATCGGTTTCGAACTTGGTATTATCGGAGAAGGATTCGCTGCAATCGGTATGGACAACGTGCCCGTTTACCTTATATTCCTCCAGAGCATCCCATACCGCTTCTACAGCATTTTCGCCATCGCTCTTGTGCTGATCCTGGCGATCACCATGAAAGACTACGGCCCAATGTACAAAGCTGAGGTGAGAGCCCGTACTGAGGGCAAACTGCTGCGTGACGGTGCCGAGCCTCTTTCAGCGACTGACACTGAAGTTCTGCAGCCTGCTGAAGGTACCCCGCTTCGCTGGTACAACTTTGTTATCCCGGTGCTGGTTATTATCATTGCAACCTTCGTTGGTCTTTATGTGGCCGGCGGTGGCGCAGAGGTTGGCTTAATGGCTGCCTTCGGCGATGCCGATTCCAGTGTCGTGCTTCTCTGGTCATCGAGTCTTGGTGCGCTGGTAACTTTAATCATGGTTCTTATTCAGCGTATTGTTCCTCTCCAGGAAGCTATTGATACGATTATCAATGGCGCCAAGTCTGTTTTCCCGGCTCTGATCATCCTTGTATTAGCGTGGGCGTTAAGCTATATCTCGGGTGAACTCGGCGCTGCTGATTACCTGATTAACCTGGTCGAGCGGGCCGGAATCAGTATTGTTGTTCTGCCGCTGCTCATCTTCGTCATCTCATGCTTCATGGCTTTCGCCATGGGCACCTCCTGGGGAGTTATGGGTATTGTTACCCCGCTTGCCATTCCGATTGCTGCGGCAATCGGCGGTGAAGCATTCCTGGTTCCCGTTCTGGCTGCTGTTCTTACAGGAGCTATATTCGGTGACCAC
>JAWSUE010000034.1 GCA_033549065.1 Bacillota bacterium | reverse complement strand
TTAAAGCCACCCATATAGACCCCGGTGTGACCAGGATCAGCTGATACGCTGGTGGCCCAGATCTGACGGGTTAGGGGTTTAATGATCTCTGCGGCTACAAGATCATCTGTCATCCAAGGATTTATGAAAAAAAGTGGTGCAGGATAGACATCACCTGCTTCAAATACCCCCCAATCGTCAATAAACACATATTTAGGCGGTGCGCAGAGTTCGATAGCAGTGATTACTTCCATGTTGCGGACTGCATCAGGTGCGGTCACAAAGCTGTTGCTGTCCATTACATCCATGAAGTAAGCTTTCATGTAAATCTCGGAGGCTTTCGACAGTTTGCCGTCGCCCGAGATAGCCTGCTTCATTTCAGCACCGGTATTGCAAAGGTGGCCGACCTGCTTTTCAAAATCTATCTTGCCTTCAAATTCGTATGAAATAGTCTGGCTTAAATCGCCGGTTGTGAACGGAACCATGAATTTACCTTGCGAGAAAGCCGGTAAGGCAAGCGCCAGGGTTAAAACTAAAGTCAGCGTTACTGTGATCAATATCTTTTTATTCACGTGCTTAACACTTCCTTTCTTGAACGTTTGTCAAGCTTTTTAGAAAAGATCCCACCAGTCGGTTGTTGCTTCTGTTCCTTCCGGCAAGTTCATCAGTTCAAGAGCTTCTTTGACTTCTGCTCTGCCAACTACTGTAATATCTTCGGTCAGGTAGGCGTGCGAGAACGGACTGCTTAAGCTGACGAAACGCTTGGTTGTTCCCATTGAAGTGCGGAACCAGGCGTCCATGGTGAAGTAGTTGCCAACGTAATCTTCGCCTAGAACGACATCATCAGCAGGAAAACCACCTTCAAAGCCCCACTGATCGTCATCCGGTTCATTCCACCACCATTCCGGTCCACCGTTAGGCTCAATTTCTTCAGTAAAACAAGCGAATGGACCGTATGCAGCTGTGAAGTCAGTATGCAT
>JAWSUE010000033.1:1853-2461 GCA_033549065.1 Bacillota bacterium | reverse complement strand
TGATAGAATTCCAGCATGGCCAGACCACTACGGATTGAATATCCAGGAGCAGTTTACCATGTTACCTCTCGTGGTAACGCAAGGAATAATATTTATGAAAATGATCAGGACCGTAAGGCATTTCTAAATCTACTGAGTGAAGTTGTTAAAAAGTGCAACTGGCACTGTCACGCCTATTGTCTAATGGACAATCATTATCACCTGCTTATTGAAACCCCGGACGCTAACCTCTCATATGGTATGCGGCAGCTAAATGGTATCTATACTCAACGGTACAATAAAAGGCACCAAACTGTTGGCCATATTTTTCAGGGAAGATTTAAGTCAATATTAGTTGACAAAGATAATTATCTCCTTGAGCTTAGCCGCTACATTGTGCTTAATCCGGTTAGAGCAAAGCTCGTGGAATCACCAGATAAGTGGTTATGGGGAAGCTACCGGGCCACTGCAGGGCTGATAAAGGCTCCGGAATATCTGATGACAGACTGGATCCTTGGTATTTTTGGAACCAACCGCCAACATGCCCAAAAGCGTTATCAGCAGTTTGTCAAAGAAGGTATAAATGGTAAATCTCCGATGGATGACCTGCAGGAACAAATAGTAATAGG
>JAWSUE010000033.1:0-1844 GCA_033549065.1 Bacillota bacterium | reverse complement strand
GCGGCAGCTAAATGGTATCTATACTCAACGGTACAATAAAAGGCACCAAACTGTTGGCCATATTTTTCAGGGAAGATTAATGTGCCAAGGGGACGGGGGTTTGACAACTTCAGATGACCTTGGTATTCATTCCACGAGGCGATAAAATGACGAGATAAGCCAGAAAGAAAAGTGGGAGTGGGATAAGCCATGTTTTGCCAAGAGTCATCAACCGCCAATATATTCATAGCCTAACCTGCGTTTTTTAATATATTAATGCGACTTAACCTGCAATATTTGGTATAATAATGTTGTATAGTTTATGGATTAACAAATAGGGCCAACATAAAAGGATGTTGAAAATGATAGAAATCAAAAGAGATCTGGAACCTATAATTGAATCCTGGCTGTTTAAAGGAAAAATTATAACAATATTTGGGCCACGTCAGGTGGGTAAAACCACACTGGCCAAAAGAATATTAAAAACCCACGGTTCAGAAAACAACTACTTTAACTGCGATATTTCTTCCATTGCCCAACGATTTGAAAACCCGGAACCGCTACTTTTAGAAAGAATAATTGATAAAGCTAAACTGATTGTAATTGATGAAGCCCAGCGTATAAGAAATATCGGTTTAACCTTGAAAATAATTCATGATACTATGCCAGATACACAGGTTATTGCCACTGGGTCCAGCAGCTTTAAACTTAGATCTGATATTAACGAACCGCTTACCGGCAGGGGTATTGAATTTTTGCTGCTTCCTTTTTCATTAAATGAACTTGGCCAACTATACAAAACACACGAAATAGATACACTTCTGCCATTCTTTATGCGCTATGGCTTATACCCGGAAATAGTTGATAAGAGTGAAACTGACGCCGAAATGTTAATTACTAACTTATCATCGAAATACCTCTATAAGGATATTATGGAATTTGAGAATCTAAAAAAACCAGGGTTACTGACAAATATTTTACAGCTTATCGCACTCCAGCTTGGAAGTGAAGTATCTCGAAATGAAATTGCCTCAAAATTAAATACCAGCAGGGAAACAATAGAACGGTATATCGACCTGCTGGAAAAAGCATTCGTTATCTTTAGGCTAAAACCCTTATCCCGCAATAGACGTAATGAAATAGCGCGCAAGGAAAAGATCTTTTTTTATGATACAGGGATAAGAAATAGTATTATTTTAGCATTTCAACCGATAGATTTGCGGGAAGACAAGGAAGCACTTTTTGAGAACTTTATGATTGCAGAAAGGTTAAAGCACTTGCAGCTGCAGTCCAAAAAGAGGAATCTCTGGTTCTGGCGCACCCATGATGGCAAAGAAATTGATTATATAGAAGAATACGATGGCAGATTTAGCGCTTATGAGCTCAAATGGGGAAGGGCAAAAATTAAAAAAGCTACTGCTGAAAGCTTCAAAGCCAACTACGAACCGGCTACGATTTCAATAATAACCAGGGATAATTATTATGAATTCCTGCAATAAACATTTCAATAATAAGCAACTTTTTCCATTTGCTTAGAGTAATGCAAAATGTTACGATCTTAATACAATCTGCCGCTGTATCTTGGCGGTTATTTTTTAGGGGGCAGGTGAACTCAAAATGTTTAGATTGAATTTGCCGGCGAAAAGGTTTTTATTGATTATGGGAGTGCTATTGATGTTTTTAATCATCGGCTGCGCAGCACAGGAGCCCGTTGAAGAAGATCCGCCTGCGGAGGTGCCTGTTGAAGATGAAGAAGAGCCAGACGTTAGCATAGAAGACTTATCAGATCAAGTCTTTATCAGCAAAGAGGGGCCTCGCTATAGTACAGAGCTGCCGCTGGTTTCGCCTGATCAAAACTATCTTCT
>JAWSUE010000032.1 GCA_033549065.1 Bacillota bacterium | reverse complement strand
GGCTTCTACTGTTGAATTAGTTGGAGAGGAATTGCATCGCTACATCAAAGAACATTGGGATTAAGATATCAAAGCATTAAATGGAACTTAAAGAAAACCAATCAGCTTTGATCCTTGAAATTGACGATCAAGGTGAAATCTCAGTTGATGTGGCTTCAGCCAACCATGACGGATTAACATCGTTATTGTGCCAAGCTATTGCCGAGAAACTGCTAAATGATCCTGAATCCCAAGAAGAATTGATGGATATGATAGGTGATGGTGAAAATGAATCCCGATCTAGATGACCAGCGAAATGAAGTTCTAAGAAAGGTTGGTCGGAACGTGGTTCTTTTCCAACAGTTCGAAGTAATGCTTAAGTTTTTGGTAACTCATGGAAGGCTTTCTGGATATGTTCGTGAACTGGAAGACACAAGTTGGCAGCTGAAAAGGACAAGGAATAGAATTTGCCTAATATGTAACCGGAGGACGAGCAGAAAGTCGAATCTTAGTTCCTCGACCCTCCATTACAAGGAAAGCTGACGAGTTGGTGAACTGTAATGGAGTCCAAATTCCACTTTGAAGTCAGTGGCCTGGACCTGCGGGATTATCCTCCCTTCCTTTTTAACCAGTTTGACGATCCCGTATTTCTCCATCGTCTTGAGCGTTTTTGAAAGATTGGATTTCTTTCTCTGGGTAATCCGTTCCAGATCTGTAATGGAATTTGGCTTGTTGTCGATTATTATGCGCAATAATTCTTGATTCTCATTGCTAAGGACTTGCGACATGGATTTGACGGACTCAAACCATACCTTGGGCTCGTCTTTCCGTGGTTTGTAGTCACCTTTGGCAATAGCTAAGGTCCTTTTAATATAATTCTTTTTTGAGATGATGCCGACTTTTAAGACTCGAGTTGCCATGAGGTTCACCCTGAAATAATATTTTCTACATCGTTCCAGAAATCACGAAGGAGATTGTAAGCAGTTTCAAATTCATACGAGGAAATCTTTTCGTTTTCATGCTTGTGATCCCAAACGATCCTTTTGCCACTGAACCGTTTTCTTCTTGGTTTCTTGATCCCATGGGCATTGTCATAGCCAATAATCCGCCTGTTATTTTTGTCGTGGAGGGTTAATGAATATCTAATGCCATGGGGTATATGCTCGGTCGGATCTACCCGGCGAGCTTCGAATTTTACCCAATACCATTCGTCTATCGCGAAGATTTCTCCGTCAAGGTCTAAGAGAGTTTCGAGGCCGATTTCCACAACCTCTTTTTTTTGAACCACGTATCACGCCTCGAATGATATTTGTTATGATTAGATCATAACCCTTGGCAAGAGGTTTGTCATTTTTTTTCTTCCAAAATGTACTTTCATGCATGGAGACCGTGTTATTAATTTCTTGACGAAATTCATCAAAACCACTAATTTGTTTAGTGGTTCTGCTTATTTTCTTCAAGTAAGTGGATTTTTTTACCCACTTGAACATTTTGATCAAAACAGCTAATGAATTTAGTGGTTTTGATCAAAATAATCAAATTACACATGGACGTAAAAAGTTTTTTTGCACAACATCCGGTTTTCACTGCTTCAGAATTTACTGAATATCTGAACAGAGGAGAGAAGGGGAATGTCAGTACACGTGATAATTTGTTGGCTTATCATGTGAACAAAGGACAACTGCTTCGTATAAAGCGGGGATTATACGCTGTTATACCTGCAGGCATTACCCCGGTTGATTTTCCGGTAGACCCTTATCTGCTGGCTTCAAGAATGGCTGATGATGCCATCCTTGCATACCATACAGCTCTTGATATCCACGCCAAAAGCTATTCGGTGTACAATCAATTTCTGTTTCTTACGGAACGCGCGATCCGGCCCATGTCTTTTCGCAGTTATAGGTTTAAGGCAGTTCGCCCTCCCGGGACTTTGCTTAAAAAAGGAAAGTTGGAATATGGGATCAGGTCAATGGAGAGAAGCGGCCTGGAACTGAAGGTAACCGGTCTGGAGAGAACACTTGTTGACCTGCTTGATCGACCGGAATTTGGCGGGGGATGGGAAGAAATCTGGCGTTCGTTGGAATCAGTCGAATTCTATAATATTGATGAAGTGGTTGAATACGCTCTTTTGTTAAATAATGCGACCACAGTTGCCAAGGTAGGGTTTTTCCTGGAGAAGAATGACAAAAGATTCTTCGTTGACCAGAAACATCTGAAAACACTGATGGCAAGGATACCCAGAAAGCCCCATTATATGGATAAGCACCTCAAGGGGCGGTTCATAAGCAAGTGGAACCTGATAGTGCCGGATATGATACTTGAGAAAAGTTGGAGTGAGGTGCTATGAGATTTTCCAGAGAACTGCTGGTCAGAGAGGCACAGCAAAGGGGTTTCCGGCCGGAGATCCTGGAAAAGGTTTTTCAGCTGCTTCACCTTTTGTCTTCATTCTCAGTCACCCTTATCTACGTGACCGGATTGTGCTCAAGGGCGGCACTGCATTGAACCTGTTTTATTTCGATGTGCCGAGACTCTCTGTGGATATTGATTTGAATTACATCGGTTCGGTTGAACGGGAGACAATGCTCCAGGAACGACCGCTGGTTGAGGAAGCTGTTCAGGCAGTCTGCCGCAGGGAAGGTTTTGCCGTCCGCCGTCAACCACCGGAGCATGCTGGTGGAAAGTGGTTATTGCGGTATGAAAGTGGACTCGGACAGGGAGGTAATCTTGAAGTTGATTTGAATTTCATGTTTAGGGAACCGTTATATTCTACTGTCAGGATGGGCTCCAGGCTATCGGTCGGTTCGTCCCGGTTAGAGGGTGTTCCGGTTCTTGATATTCAGGAACTGGCTGCCGGCAAACTTGCTGCTCTGATGAGCCGACAAGCCAGTCGGGATCTTTTCGATGTCCATCTGCTCCTCAGGCAACATGAATTAGATATTCAAAAATTGCGCCTGGCATTCGTAGTCTATGGCGCTATGAACAGAAAAGATTGGCGTACTGTATCGCTGGATGATGTCAATTTCGATACCCCTGAATTTGAAAGTCAGCTTGTTCCGGTTCTCAGAGAAGCTCTGGCAGAAGATATGAACTTGCAGGAATGGACAGGTGTCTTGGTGGATGAATGTCGTCAGGCATTACGCACCTTATTGCCGCTAAGTGAAAAGGAAATTGAATTTCTCGCAAAGATTAATGAGCTGGGACAAATAGCTCCTGATCTGTTAACCGCAGATAGAAGCATGCAGGAAAAAATTACCCGGCATCCCCTGCTCAAATGGAAGGCCCAGAATGTTCAAGAATATACAAACCGTGGCGGCAGGTAATTTTTTTCTGAAATAATGGTGATAAGTTCGCAAAAACCTAGACTGGCATATCTGCCGAGTCGACAATATTTGGTGAGTTTATGCCACCATTTGTAAT
>JAWSUE010000031.1 GCA_033549065.1 Bacillota bacterium | reverse complement strand
GCCAGAAACATGTTAAGACGCTTAAGTGAGCACCGTCATGAGGTATTAGCCTTCATGGAGGATTACCGCATTGCCTTTGATAACAATCAGGCGGAAAGGGATCTGCGCATGACTAAGGTCAGGCAGAAGATCTCCGGTGTTTTCCGCAGTTCCACCGGCGCCGATATGTTCAGTCGCATCCGTGGCTACATCTCCACTGCCAGAAAGAATTCGGTGTCGGCTTTTTCAGCCATCACCGGCGTCTTCCACGGCAACCCCTTTATCCCTGGCATTTAGTGTTTTTTCGGTTTTCAAAGAACGAAATACTTAAGGGCTTAGAAAATCAGCCTGAGCAGTTACTTTGAAAATTGTTATAATTGTTTTAATTGAGTTATCAACCGCACCAAGTAATTCAGTTATTTATAAACTTTTTAAATCCTCAATTTTTTGCCTATTAAATTAACTATTTATTTCCACCGTATTTTATCTATTTTCACCCAGCATTATTCTGGTCTAACAAAATTTATTTCAGAGAGGAGGGTAGTTGTGAAATTTATAACAATTGCAACCTGGGAGCCTCACCAAAGAGATGATCTGGTTAAGCGAAGAGTGGAAAATGGCAGGATGACACCTAAGGGTATAAAGGTTATTAGTGAATGGGTGGATGTTTTAGGAGGCCGAGCAGTTTGGCTTTATGAAGCTGATTCTGCTATGGAAGGTTTCAAGTGGTCGAATCGATGGAGTGACATTAACAAATTTGAAAGTTTTCCTGTGGTGGAAGTTAAAGATGACAGTGGATCACAGCTAGTTGAATGATACGAACTGTATAGAGTGATAATTTCTTAAAGGAGGCAAAAAATGTCTGAAGAAAATTATACAAGTATTATACGTGAATTGGCTGGGTCATTCGAGACGGGCGACCTGGACAAAATGTTATCGCTGTTCACCGATAATATCAAATATGTCAATCCTTTTGGCACTTTTGATGGCAAAGCAGAAGCTAAGCGTTTTCTTGGATGGAATTTGAAAAATGTTAAAACTGAGAGATTAATGAGGAAGGAATAGGGATCCTTGTGCAAGGAGATAAAGCTTTTTACGATCACAGGGTAGTTTGTAAAATCGACGGAGCCGAGGCTGAATTTTTAGCGATGAGTTCATTTGATTTTAGCAATGGAAAGATTAAACACTGGAGACAGCTCTTCGATAGGTTGTCCATAGCTGAACAGACTGCGAGCGGCTTCTTACCCCAAAAGACGGTCGGAGCGATTGTTCAGGCTGCCAGAAAAGGGTTAGATTAAACTTGGGGTTAGAAGGCTGGCATGTAGTATTGCAAGCTATAATAGGAGGGCAAATATGGATGCCAAATTAGTTAGGTTGAAGCAGGTTGTATTTATAAAACTGATCCTTACTATTTTTGTATGGGGCTTACCTTCGTTACTTGCACCACCTGTGCTGCTAGAATTATTCGATATTCCTACTGCGGATCTTACATTCCTCAGAATTTTTGGAGGAGCGTTAATTGCTATGAGTGTTGCCTACTGGTTTGCCTATAAAGACCCATTAAGAAACTTAGCCGTTATCTGGATGTTGATCATAGATAATGGTTTGGCGGTACTTGTGATTGTTGTATTAGGTTTAACTATAGGAGTAAGTTGGTACTTTTGGCTTACAGCAGTTATAGCATTTCTATTCTTTTTGGCTTTATTAGTTCTGGTGCCAAAAAGCGATTTATACAGGCAGCTTGCTTAGAATAATTAGTATCCACTTAGCGAAAATTCAAGCCCGGGGTTTTTACCCCGGGCTATGTTTTATTCATGTTAAAGATATATTAATTTTGGTTGGCTATTCCTATTGCACCGGATTGGGATCTTGCTGTAGCTCAAGTTCGGCAGGGCTATATTCCCTGTAAACTATAGCAGCTTTTTCAAACGCTGGTACCTGTTTTCTTACCAGGTCAAATACTGCAGCACCAGCAATCTTCATTACCATATCGAGGCGATCTACACATATATTCTCCTCAATAGTATCCTGGGGGGTGTGGTAGTATCGCTCAATAGTGTAATTTTGAGGTGTCCCAGCTCCGCCAAGCCAGATAAACATTGTTGCTGGAATGCCGGCATTGTGGAAAGGAACATGGTCGCTGGATCCAAAGCGGGATTGGACGACATTTGTATAGCCCAGACGGCTTACTGCAGCCAGCGATGTATCGGTAACTATGTTGGGTAAACCATCAACTGTTTCCAAAAAGAGGGTAGGTGCTCGTTCATATTCGGAAGTGGCAACCATGTCAAGGTTGTAATTGGCAACGTGACGGTTTCGATCTTCGGTACTCAACCACTGAACATAGCGGTTTGCACCAACTAAACCTCTTTCTTCCGATCCCCATACTGCAAAGCGCAGTTCATATTCATCCGTATCATATTCCTTCAAAACACGGGCCAGTTCCATCAATATCACAACCCCGGACCCATTATCATTAGCTCCTGGTGCTCCGACCACGCTGTCATAGTGACCGCCAATTACTACGATCGGTGCATTTTCAATTGCCGCCGGTTTGATGGCAATCACATTCTGAGAGATCAGGTTTGAGTAGAGTTGCGTCTCGATATCAAGATAGACGGGGAACTCTTCCATCATTTCCTTAAGCCACATGCCCTGGCTAAGAGCAAGGCCAAGCACTGGAATGCTTGTTGTTACATTTGGGCTAAAGGTCTGACCATACTGGCCGCGGCTTCCTACTACCGAATAAATCAATAAACCGGTAGCACCGGCGTTTTGAGCCCTGCTAACCAGTGTAGTAAAAGCTGTGCCTCTCTGAACCAGTGCGATATTCCCTTCGACTTCCGCCGGCCATTCATTTACACCACCTGAGCCGCAATCAACTACGTAACCGCTAACACTGGTGTACGGCCCGCGGCTGCCGGCTCCTGTTTCCCATACAGTGCCGTGCCACTCATTAAATCCCCATTCGCCCTGGCCGAACCACTGCTCGCCATCGTGCACAGTAATCGTTCCGATATGCTGATTACCAATGCTGAATTCTTGAACCCACGGCTCATAACCTATGCTTTCAAAATAGTCGGCAATATAATCGGCCGCCAACTTTTCATTGGGCATGCCACCGGGACGGGTGCCAATCTCCTTTGTTAAATAGTAGAGATGGTCCATCGCCCTGTTTACATCAAGGTTTCTGATAATCTTTTGATCGAAGGCAGCTGCTGATTGCCCCCGTGTATTTGTTGATTGGGCAAAGGCCGGTAGAGCGAAGGAGAACACCATCAATACTACCAACAGCATTATAACTGATCGTCTAAACATAATTTATCTCTCCTTAGATTAGATGAAATTACTCATTTTCAAAGTGGAATCAAACAAGTTTCGGAGCTGTTACATAAAAAACACCTCTTTCTAAACCCGACGATCAGTTTGATAGGAAGTGTTTTAATTGCAAATAATATAACCATGGCGGTCCGGCTGTCTCCTATATTACCTTGAGACCCGTGACTTTGCGTCCCAACCTTGCGGATGGTTTGCCTTTTTCATGATCGTATCGGATTTGGGTATATGTTTAAGCGTTACTCTACCATAATTATCAGATTAAAGCAATAGTGAAAATTATTAATATTTTTTAATGATTCGCTTGGCACGATAATCTAAACGCTCTGTCTTTGATGGCGACAGTAGGTTATAATAATAACTCTTCTATTTTCTTTCTATTCTGCGGGTGTTCACGACCCTGATTATATGATTAGCTTCCCCGAGAAAAATTGATCTGGACTTGACCTCACCCTCTATAGCTCCGGAATATCATAAGAGGGATCAAATACAGTAGTTACACCTCGGGCATAAGCT
>JAWSUE010000030.1 GCA_033549065.1 Bacillota bacterium | reverse complement strand
TATTGAAGATTTAAGCAAGCTCCTTATTAACCATTGTCGCAGAATTAGTGCCGACCTGGGAAGTACATGATACAGTTAAATCATCGTGCGATTGTCAGGAAGAATGTGATCCACTTCCAAAAATAATCTGTATAGTCATAAGAGGCAAAATAAGGCTATACAGGGGTGAGAAGGTGGCAATAGAAGTAAACCTTTACCAATAGAATAATTTAATTCATCACATCATACATAACAAAAGAGGAATTTGCAGGGTATCTATTAGAGCATTTATGAAATAAACCCTCAACAGGGGTGGAATAAGTTAGCGAGTCACCTCGTAAATATACCCAGTAACCGTCGAGAGGATACATTTCCTCGCCGGTATCATATCCGCTGATTAATAGATTTACCAATGGTATATTCCAATGCAGATAGAAACCTTCCCCTTTGCGGGAATTAAAGAGGTTCGGTGCAAACAATTGAGTCAGAGTATTTTCACCGTCGAAACGAACATTGGCCAACAAGGCTGAATAATCGGCCTGCATACCGGTGCCGATCAAATTCCATCCCCCGTTAAGTATTTTTTCGGCGAAGGTCATCTCCGGATTTTCTGCCAACCATTTTAAACGTACTTCAGTAAATCCATTTGTTTTGATAAATAATGACTGGACAGGATTGTTTAATTCCGCTTTTAAATCTCCACTGCTTACCCATACTCCATTATCAAAGGCAAGCCAGGCATCTATATTCCTTTCCCAAAATCCAATTTTATCAGCCCACTGCGGCAGGGATAGGAGATTCCAGCCCTCTGCCAGGGTCAGGGTAAAATCCCACTCAACATCTTCAATCGTAATTAAAATATTGCCTGAATCATTATCCGGATTATCATCGCTAAAATTATGCCCGGCAGTTATTGAAAATATTCCGGGTAATTTACCGGCAGTATCCCAGAGAAAATATAAATCCACGAATTCTCCCACCGCCAGATCGATTTCTATATTGCGACTCTCAATTACCGATTGTTCGTAGTCTTCTATCAATATCAAACCAATGTCTCCTGTAATCGCCTGATTTCCGTAATTCTCCAACCTAACGGTTACCTCTACTATTTCTCCCTCGATAACCTCAGCCCTGGCGCTAACTTCAGTTATAGCAAGATCGGAAAACGGAGGCTCAGGTATAGCCGCTATTGCCAGATCAGCCCGGACCAGGCCGTAACCCTGGTGGTTGGCCGGAAGTCCAAGATCTTCGGCAGTTTCCCTGAGAATAGATCGTATTTCAACATTAGTCAGATGAGGATTAAAAGCCCATATCAAGGCTGCTACACCTGCTACATGGGGTGATGCCATTGAAGTTCCGCTGGCCGTTGCATACAAATCGCCGGGATAAGTACTTAAAATTGCGTTACCCGGAGCAATCAGCTCAACTGCAGGTCCGGTGCTGGATGTTGATGATCTTGTATCATTAATAGTCGATGATGCCACGGCAACAACCGTTTCATGCCTGGCCGGATAGGAGACATTGTCCCCTCCACCGCCGACATTCCCGGCATTACCGGCTGAAGATATTAAAAGGTGACCGGCATTATAAGCAGCATTGCAGGCATCGCGTAAGGTTGTCGAACTACTGGATGAACCAAGGCTCATGTTGATTACCGGTATCTCATTTAAAACCGCCCATTCGATGCCGGCAGCAACAGCACTAGTTGCCCCGATTCCGCTGTCATCGAGCACCTTTACCGCATATAATCCAACCAGTGGAACAACTCCAACAACACCATAGTCATTATCCAATGCTGCGATTGTACCTGCTACATGAGTTCCGTGCCCGTGAACGTCAGCGCCCCAGTGTGTGCTGTCAACAGTTGTTACTCCACCCAATAGATTTGGCAAATCAACATGATTTTCATCAATACCGGTATCAAGAACAGCAACAGCAATCCCCTCACCTTTTGAAAAATCCCAGGTAGCAAAGGGATATTCCTCGGGGCCGAAAACCCTGTTTATCCCCCAGGGGATAGTCTGGGTTGAAGACGAAGCAGATAATTCCGTTGCATAAACCAATTCGTCAGGTTCGATATACCTGACAACCGGATTGCGGGCTAAAACTTCTACTGCCTGCGGTTTCAGGCGTGCCGCAATAACATTAATTATCTTAAATTCCCGGTATATATCCCCACCTGCAGCTTCAATCATCTGTCGAAACCTTCCTGGAGGTTCAAAAAAACCGATCAGGACATCAACTTTATCATCACTGCCGGATGACGTTAACTCGTCCTCGGTCGGTTCAGCATTTGCAACGAAAGAACAGAAAACTATATTCAATAATAAAATTACAATCCCAGCCAAAATAAAGAATCTTGTATGCAATGTATTTTTCATATTGGAATTTCCCTTAGCAAGGTTACCTAATTATATCATGATGTTAAGGGAAATTGCAGAAGGTTAATTAAGGAATTATACCATCAATTGGGGTTGTATAGGTTCGTGATTCGCCGCGCAGATAAACCCAGTATCCGTCGAAAGGATACATCTCTTCTCTGTAAGACGAGCTGTCAGTCACAAGACTGATCAAGGTGTTAGTCCAGGGCAGGTGAAATTCTATCGTTTTTCTGCTGTTATATATATTCGGGGCATGGATCTGACTTATCCCTCCTGTACCATTAAAACTTACATCGGCCAGTAAGGCTGAATAATCAGCCTGGATCCCCGATCCGATAATATTCCAACCGGGTTTCAACTCGTATGATGCGAAGCTAACCTGTGGTGTAAGTTCAGCCCAGATCACCCTTATTTCAAGCGGATGGAATGCTTTGATGAAAACCGCCCTTGCTGGGTTATTGAGCGCTGCGATCAATTGATCCCGGTTACCGCTCTCCCATGCCCCTGCCCCATAGGTCAGCCAGAGTTCAACATCATCCTTATTGAAGTCAATCACTTCCGCAAAACGTGGCAGCGACAGCATTGACCAGCCTGTTCCGAGTGTCAGTGAAAAATCATATCCCAGATAAAAATCATACATTTCCGGATCGACAATATCATTTCGGTATAAGTATACCTGGTTGCCCACATGGTCTTCTGCATAAATCCATTCCAGGAGCCAGCGGCCTTCTTCATCACCGGATTCTATATATAAACTTTCCGAAACTGTAACTTCCAGATGACCTGGTGTATCGCTTTCCCAGGTCATCTCTTTAAATGCTTTTCCTGATGGCGAACTGAAACGTACCTGAACAACTGCAACCCCCGAAAAATCTTCAACAGCATCGACTGAGATTTCCAGACTCTCTCCTTCAGCCACAATCACGGGCGCTACCACCAGACTTTCCAGGTCAACTTCAGGTGGCAGATTGTCGATTATAAAAGAACGCCAAACCGAAGGGTTCCCCAAACCTCCGGCATTTCCGGCTGTTACCTGCCAGCGGTACCCGGCACTTTCATCTGCCGGAAAATTAACTGCATAGGCTGTAACATCACCAACATCTTCATCGAAAATTATCGTGCTGTCGCTAACCCGTTCAACCCTCAAATTGTAGTAGCTTGCTTCTTCTGCTGCTTCCCATTCAAACAACACCGAATCACCACTTAAAATTACCCCTTCTGCCGGGGAAATAAGTATAACTTCCCCTGGTTCAGGTATTGATATGCTAATGGTAAGAGGAGTTGAATAATCGGATGTTTCTAAAGTATCCGAGCAGCGGGCTTCAGCTTCAAGTGTATAGCTGCCTTCCTCGGAAAATGAAAGTGTAAGGGTACTGCTGGAGCTCCAACTGCTTGAAGTCCATGTTGAATCGCCCTGTTCTTTCCATCTTAAACGGTACTGTACCGGCTGCCCGCAGCTGCAGACCGATCCACCGGTTAAATAGCTGTATTCAATGCCGACCGTCCCTTCTGCTGGGCCATCCGGCTGAGTGGGAATAGAAACAGTGCAGGGTGCAGAGCCATAAATATATAAAACACCGGCGATATCATCTGTATGTAGTGAACGGCGAATGCCCTGATACATGTAATACATTACCGCAGCCTGGTTATCTGAATGCCCAAGGTTTAACCAGTGTCCGAATTCATGAAGCGCCACAGTTTCAAGATCAATATAGCCCGAGGGAGTTGGCACAGCTGTACTCCAGCTGCGTGAGGAATTAAAAACAATATCTGCTTCGATAATATCGGTTTGATATTGGTAATGCCAGTATGTCGCTTTACCCAGCGTGTTGTAACTTTC
>JAWSUE010000029.1 GCA_033549065.1 Bacillota bacterium | reverse complement strand
CCTGCACGGGCAGGGATGCAGCCTATATTCTGGCCAGGGCTGTTAAAAAGCGCTCTGCCTTAAAGGTGGTGATTCGTACAGATAACGGGCCCCAGTTTATCAGCATAGCTTTTGAAATGGCCTGTGAACGCTTAAGCATTGAACACGAGAGGATTCCTATTAACAGCCCGAACAGTAATGCTCATATCGAAGCTTTTCACAGTATTTTAGAAAAAGATTGTTTGAGGATGCATGAATTTGAAAGCTTTGCCGAAGCTTCCCAGGTCGTTACCGATTTCATGAATTACTACAACGAAATAAGGATTCATTCTGGTATTGGATATCGGCCACCGTTGGAATATTATAACGAAATTATGAGTGAAAGTGTGAAAGGTCTAATGTTAAGTGCTTAATTGTCCAAAATTAAGGGGTCAGGGCGCCTTCGCAGTGCAGGAAAGCAGCCTTAATTGTTTCCGGGCTTAAGAATTTAAGCGCTTTCTTGTCGCCGCGGTAAACGGCCGCCGGGCTCTTGCCTTCCAGGGCACTGTGGGGTTTGTTCTGGTAGCACTCATCAAGCCAGACCCAGAAGAGCTTGTTCGGCTCAGCTAGTGTTTGGGGTTTGCTTAAGGCCGCTTCGCTTAAAAATGAGTCCACGACCCGGTTAAAGCGCTCCGGTTTGCCCGTGCTCTCCGGTGAATAAGGTCTGGCGAAAAGAAGCCGAATTCCCATGATGGCGCAGGCCCGGCTCATCCACTTGTTTCTGTATTGGCCGCCGTTGTCAAAGTAGACGCTTTCGGGTCGCCCGTATTTTAAAATGCTCTGGTGGAAGCAGTCTTCGACGATGACCTGGTCTAAAGTGGGGTAAAATTCTCCGTGGATAATAAAGCGGGTGGCATCGTCAAGGAAGAGCACCAGATAGACCTGCTTCATGGTCCCGCCTGGGCCGACGGGTAACCTTGGCCCATACTTGATATCTGAGTGCCAAAGTTGGTTGCGGTGTTTCCTCTGGTAGCGCAGGGCTGCTATGCCGGAGGAGGCGTAGAGTTTCATATGGCGGGTGCTGTAGCCCCTTTGGGCCAGTTTCTCCTGCAGGGTGCTGCGTTTAATCTGGCCCGGCTTAGCCAGCCCTTCCCACTCAAGAAACTGGATAATCTGGGCGATACTGCGGCCGGGCACTTCGCGGCGCAGCAAAATGGCCTGTTCAAGAAGCTCAGGCGCGATGGCTTCTTTGGTAACCTGCGCTTTGCCTTTGGGCTTCAGGCCAGCGAAGCCTTCGTTGTGGTACTTAGCCATGTGTCTGCGGATGGTTCGCTCCGAGATGCCGGTCTGGGTACAGATCTGGTCCTTGAGCTGCCTGGCTTTGGCCGGGTCGAGCCCTTCGGCCAGCAGCGGTGAGATCAGCTTAAGGCGTTCTGTGGCAATCGCTTCAGCCTTTTTCTGGTCCCTCATGTTAATTCCTCCTTTAGGGGCGGGGTTTAACATGAGTTTAAGGCAGTCTCAGGCGGACAGGAATGCAGAACGGGTCTGCAACCATAAATTTGCGTTTGCCACCGGGCGGACAACCCTGGCCAGCCAGCCGGTCCCGTCGCCTACGTGGTGCCAGATTCTTTGGAGCGGAGACTCGGGGAGATCTGGCGTCTGGTCCACAGCATTTTTTACGTATCTGGCAGCAATGGAGAGCAGGGCGCCTGCGAAGTAACCGGCCAGGGTGAAAAACAAGGATCTCCAGCGGTTGATCGTTGATTCATCAGCCGCCACATTTAGCGCTGACGCTCCGGTTATGACCGCCTCGATGCTCTCACTGCTGTAGCGCTTGTAGGGGACCAGGATGTCGGGCAGTTCGTGGTGGACTCGCCCGCATTCCTTGCACTTGAGCCTGCGGATGATTAATACCACACGCTCCCCCGCGCTATCGATAAAGATCCTTCTCCGGCTGCCAAACACAATCAGGCTGCCACCACAGCAAGGGCAATAATGCTGCTCTCCGCTCCTAACAAAAAACACCCCGGGTGGGGTTTTCAATCAGCTGATATTTTGATACAATAACCATATTCTTTTGGGGACGCCTCCAGTACTGTTGCCGACCACGGCAGTACATCTACCGAGGCGTCTTTCCTTTCTCTAAATTATTATATGGCCATTATATCCGGCTAATTCTGGACAGGCAATACCATCAACTTTCGGGCTTAATGGGGTAGCGGGTACAATAGCACTACTCCAATTTAATTTGATCCTTGATAAATATAAATCATGTTAAATGACTTTACGCACAAAAAAATAGGTATCATCCAGGGCATCAACAAAACTGTTTAGTATGACGAAAAGCAGTGCTTTACCTATCCTGCCAACCAAAGGTGGCAAGTTCAGTTTAGTTAATCGATCATTACTTTTCCGATATACCCAAATTCAGCCAGTGTTATTGGATCGCATGGCAGTTGACGAAATTAACAGCTTTATCATCTGAGTAATCATTTAACTATTCACGAGACATTATGCAAATTGAGAGCAAAATAATAAAGACCCCGAAAATTAGCCAGCTGTATTGGTAATTGCCTCTATAATCTGCAATAAACCCAAATAATGGTGGGGCAATAAACATGCCAGTTCTGGTAAAAATGACAGATAGCCCAGTAGCAATGCCAATGCGTTCATCTCCCGCAAGTTCTCCTATCGATATCAGATGTACACCGTTCCATCCATATGCTATCAAACCTAATGTAAATAAAAAAATATAAACAGTGGTCAGGTTGCTTCTGGAAGAATATAACAAAAGACCGAATAATAGGAATATGACCCCTGCAGCAAGACCAACGAATAAAAGAGTTTTTCGTCGATTACATCCCAATAATTTATCCGATAGTAAACCCCAGGTTAGCCGGCCGACAATTCCTCCAAGTTGGAAAATACCAAATCCTATACCGGCGTTTCTATAACTGATTGCCAGATCTCCAGAAAGATAAACTACCAAGTGGGTTAATATAACACTGGTGGCAGCCCCGAATATCAGGCCAATATAACATAGCTTCATTAAAGACTTATTAGCCAGCAGAGGTAAAAAATTATCCTTTATAAATTTATTTTTTCCATAGTGTTTTATATATATTCCTGACCGATTAACTACTTGATAGTAATTATTAACATGTTTGCAATGCAACTTATATACTACATAAGCAATAATCATAGTGAAAACAGCAGAAAGTTGTATTGTATATCTCCATCCAATTGTTTCTCCAATTATGGGCAATAAACTAGCCCCTGCTATACCACCGAAACCGAAACCTGATTGTATTAAACCCATAAAACTTGCCCGATTTTCAGGCATAGTGATTGCCCTTACTTCTCTATTAATTGAAGGAGTAATCAAGCAGGAACTAAGACCTGCCCAAAAAGCGAAGGCCAATAGCATGTTATATGAATTCGATAAACCATAGAAGACCATCATCAAACTCATGCTTCCAACGCCAAGAAGCATGCTCTTTTGTGAACCTATTTTATCGACAATTGTACCCGCGAATACAGCAACCACCGCAGAACTAATGAAAAAGAGTGTAGAATAATAGCCAATCTGAGTCCTATTTAAAGTAAATTCCTCCCGGATCAAGGGAAGCAATCCAAGAAAACCATTGTGGTTAAAATTAAATAATGTAAATGGTATAGAAATTAAGATAATCAGAAATAATAAATCAAGATTATATTTCGTCCTATTATTATTCTTAGTAATTATCAAGCTCTGCATACTCCTATTTATTCTAAAAAACTGCGTAGATAAAGAACATAGCATGTCCATTTCATCACAGTTATTTTATACTTGCCTTGCAAAACCATTGATGATGCCAGTACGCATAATAGGTAATACTTTGCTTAGATGCTACATATTAACATTTATAACAATCGAGTATATCTAAATTAATCATAAGCAAAAAATCTAAAGTAGTTACAAATTATGTAACTACTCACCCTTAACGAGTTAGCATAGCAAGCAGTTCTTTAACAATCGAATATTTCTCTGAAATAACCAGAAAATGTCTGTACTTTTCATGCTATCCATGGTACTATCAATACATGATAAAAAACGCTGTAATCAAGGCATCTCGGGTCATATGTCATAAAGCTTCCATCTTTGAAAGAGGAGGTGGACTGCGTTGAACTACTATCAATTTTTAAGCATCTATAACTCCGGGCCGGAAGCAACCTACAAACTACTCATCTCGACTATGGAAACCAACATCAAGCTTTCTGCACAGTTGGCCCAGTTAGAAGAGCGAGTCAAAGAGTTAGAAGACCGTTTGAATAAAAACAGCAGTAACAGTAGCAAACCACCTTCCAGCGATGAATTTATCAAACCAAAGAGTCAGCGTAAGAAAAGCGGTAAAAAGCCTGGTGGCCAAAAAGGTCGTAAAGGCAAAACCCTGGAAATGTCGGCTAATCCAGACCATGTGGTTGTTCACCGGGTCACCGACTGTGAGTGCTGTGGATGCCGGC
>JAWSUE010000028.1 GCA_033549065.1 Bacillota bacterium | reverse complement strand
CTCTCTTTTTCCACTATAGCCGTGCTAACACACCCCTTGGTATGATCTTCGAGGATTAACATAGCCAGGCGAGCCATGGCCATTCGGGCAGCAGCGATCTGATTCAGCACATCAACACAATAACGTTCTTCATCAACCATCCGCTGGATACCCCTGACCTGCCCTTCCACCCTTCTTAATCCAACAAGAATCTTTTTTTTATTCTCCTGATAGCTTCCGTGATCAACCTGATGGCAAGCCTCGTCGTTGCAAAATTCATCGCCAGCTATATTCTCATTAGTCATAACCGCTCTCCTTTTATTTTGCCTCATGCAAGTTCGGATTTTCATTGCCAGGTGTAAATATATGTTTTTATAACTGAAGGTGCTCTAGCCTTTTAGCAATAAATCTTCAAGCAAATTCTACCCCCCGGGGGGTATATTGTCAAGGTGAAAGTTGCTCATGCTTCCATTATTAACTCTTACTTATATCTCCGGCTCTCTGTTGGCCTGGAGGATCCGGCAGATGTTATTGAAGACCTATAAGAAGCCCATGAGGCTTAAGGATATAAAAGAAAATCTTCGTTTTCAACCCGGAGGCGCCAATTTATTTAAAATAACTGCTTGACAACATACCAATACGGGGTATATGATACCCAAAACAATACCCTGCTAGAGTATACTTGCAGGGTTAAAAAATTATAGATGGAAGGTGTTTAAAATTCTTCTAAACTATCTTGAACCAACATACCATCTGGGACCTATTACCTTGCACCTCTTCGGAACCTTTTTAGCCCTGGGCATATTAATAGGGCTCCTGCCGGCAAAACGCCTGTCTTTGGAAAAAGGAATAAATAGTGATTATTTTTATGGAACAGTAATTGCCTCTATCATTGGCGGCATTGTCGGAGCACGACTTTTGTCCGTTGCCCTCAACCCGGCTTCTTATCTGGATAATCCACTATCCGTATTCGCCCTGAACCAGGGGGGATTAGCATATTTTGGAGGGCTGGCCGGGGGAGCTCTGGCTGCTTTTATTTATACCAGGAAATACCGGATCAACTTATGGATTATGGCGGATATTATCGCTCCAGCCCTGGCGTTGGGTGAGGCAATAGGTCGCCTGGGATGCGATGTTTACGGTTATGCTTCCACCCAGGCGCCGTTTCCCAGGATCGTAAACGGCATTGCCTATCACAATATTCCACTTTATAATTCTCTGGCCACTTTGGGCATATTTGTTGTCCTCTGGTATTTGCGTGACAAAGTATCCCGCGGACAACTGTTTTTGCTCTACCTATTGATGTACGGGGTAAGCAGAACTTTTATCGACTATTTTCGCGGCGATCAAGTATTTATTTCGCTTTTCAATTCAGCTCAACTTGGGAGCCTGGGCATAGCAGTATTAGCCCTCGTCCTGTTTTATAGCAGGTTTAATCCCACCCAAATCTGGAGGAAAAATCAATGAATGAAGATAGAAAAACAGGATTTTTTGATCAGTATAAAACAATAATCTTATACCTGATACCCGCTGCTTTGCTCGCCTACTATTTAATCAGCAGGGGAATAATTGAAAACGGGCTGTGGCTCTTCCCAGCAATCTGTCTTCTAATGCATTTTTTTATGATGAAGGGAATGCACGGTAAGGGACACTAGCTAAAGCTACAATGATTAAACCCGCTCACTAAATAACCAGGTCATTTAACGGTGATTAACATAATTCGATTGGAGGCAGCATGATGCCCAAAGAAAAAAACATAATACCACTTTTGATGGTATCTGTATTCTTTATATCTTTCTCGACTCTTTTATTTGAGTTAAGCGTAATCCGATTATTTTCTGTTTTGTTGTGGTACCACTTTGTCTTTATAATTGTATCGATCTCCATTCTCGGTCTGGGAATCGGAGCCCTGTTACTATTTAAAACCAGTTTAAAATTACGGGCTGATCGGTATGGAACAAAAGAGTTGGCTCTCTATGCTTTTATTCTTGCAGCCGCTATTCCACTTTCGGTTCTGGCTATTTTGTTTTCCCCATTTCCAGACTTTTTATTCGGCTATATCGCCGCACTCCTGATTCCGTTTATTGCAGCTGGAATCTTTCTGTCGGCAGTATTTTATCTTTACGGTAAAGAGTCGCAAAGACTCTATTTCGCCGATCTGATTGGCGGCGGTTTAGGGAGCCTTGCTGTTCTTCCTTTGCAGTCAACTCTTGGAGCGATAAATACTGCCCTGCTGGTTGCGGTTATTCCCGGAACTATCAGTTTGCTAATATTCCTGGCTGCTGCTGAAAAGAGAAAAGCCCTGCGCAGCGCAGGGTTGGTAGCAGTTATCGCTGTTTTTGCTTTATTGAGTATCAACGGTGATTTTATAGAAAACCGTTTTCTTGAAGGTTATGGAAGCACCAAAACACTGTTCAGTCTGGTCGCCGAAGAAGAACACGAAATAGTATATACGGAATGGAGCACTTTTGCCCGGACTGATGTTGTTAACTCCACCGATGATTCTTCAGTCAAGTATATCTTCACTGACGGTGGCGCCACATCGGAGATGATCCGCTTTGATGGCAACCTTCAATCGATAGAATACCTGAAAAATGACATTTCTTATTTCCCTTTCACCTGGGGCAATGCCGATTCGGTGCTGATTATTGGCTCCGGAGGAGGTAAAGACATTCTGCTTTCCCTTCTAGGCGGAGCATCGGAAATCACTGCTGTTGAGATAAACCGGAGCATTATTAATGCTGCTCGAAACTTCTCTGATTATAACGGTCACATCTATGACCGCGATGATGTCCGGGTAGAGATTCAGGATGGCCGCCACTTTGTAGAAACCACCCAAAACAAGTTTGACTTGTTATATCTTCCGCTCGTATACACTCAGTCTGCCGGCCGGGTTGGTTATGCCCTTACCGAAAATTATGTTTTTACCATGGAAGCCTTTGAAGTATATATGGAACGTTTAAACCCGGAAGGACGCCTGGCTTTCGTGCTACATGACATGACTGATTTATCACGCGCGATGGTAATGATTTACCAGCTTTTTCTCGATCAAGGCCTGAGCCCGCTGGAAGCTGTCCAGAGAATGGTTGTTGCCCATACTCCATCGCCAATGGGTGATTACGCTCCGAGTTTTCCGGTTTTAGTTGTCCGTAACGAACCTTTCACCGCATTTGAAATTGATGAAATATACAACAATTCTCTTAACATGGGGATGACACCATTTTACCTGCCGGGCCATTTTGAGCCGCTGTTTATTAACAGCTTGGTGACAGGTGAAAATACGGTAGCCACCCTTCAAACCGAATTTCCCTTCGATATCAAACCGTCTACAGATAACAGCCCGTTTTTCTACAATACCGATCTAGGATTACCTCAATCCCTGAGCACCCTGCTTCTTGTAGTCAGCATTGTAGCCGGAATTGCCCTGATCTATCTTTTAACGAGAAGGCGCAGCTTGCCGGGCAAGAAGCGAAACAAGCCGAAGCCCTGGTGGCCGGTAGTAATTTTCCCTGCACTGGGAATTGGTTTCATGCTGGTTGAAATCACCCTAATCCAAAAAATGATCCTTGTCTTTGGCAATCCGACCCTGGCTTTTTCCATTCTGCTCTTTATTCTCCTGATTAGCAGTGGGTTGGGCAGTTATTGGGCTTCACGGATTACGCCCTCCAGGCTGCCGGTAGTGATTAGCTTTGCAGCCGCTACTGTGGCGCTTGGAGGAATCATATACGCCGTAACTCTCGGCAGCGTGGTAAGCAGTTTGTTTGCACAATCACTGCCTGCTACTATTATATTGGTCCTGCTGATTACTACACCAATGGGATTGGCCATGGGCATACCTTTCTCCAGCAGTTTAAGGCTGCTCAGAGAAATAGATCGAAAAGATATCCCCCTGGCCTGGGGAATTAACGGAGTGATGTCTGTTATGGGCTCAGCCCTGGCAGTAGCTATCGCTATGCAGTTTGGCTTTTCGGCAGCTTTTACTGTTGGGGCGCTGTTCTATATGGTAGTAGCCGTGGTTTCCTATACCAGTCGTTCAGAAAATTTAGCAGTGGAGAGTAGAAAGCAGGGTTGATGGAGCTGCAAATACCAGATTAAAATATTTCAATTATGCTAAACCTTATGCTTCCTAATATGGCATTTAGAACAGAAAACACTTTTTTATTTTGGTAAAACCTATTGATTCTATAAAAAAAAAGAGTGTATAATGTTTTCAAGATACCCTGTAGGGGTATAACATAATAGTTGGAGTTTACTACTTCATTTAAAGGAAGGAGTGTGAATTTTGAAAAAGCTAATTTTGAAGGTAACTGTATTGGCAGTTCTGGTCATAGCGGGCACAACAGTTCTGGCCCAAGGAAGTAACGGAGCATTCAGCTTTAATAGCATGCTCCCTGTGATGCAAGAACATCACCCCGATTGGTCTAAAGAAGAGTTAAGAGACATGTACGAATTCTGCCACGGGGAAGATAGAGATACGAGAGGAGAAACCGGCTCGAGAATGGGAATATAATGTAAACCTCCTATTACGTACGGAATCTTTTAGGAACCCTGGAGAGCTACTGCTCCCGGGTTCCTTTAGTTATAGGATGTTTGTGTTGAGTCTAGTTTATAAACCCCGCAACTCCATTGACTGGAGAAATATGGGTGCCATAGGCGCCTTTGTGGTGGCCTTCACCGCTCCCAGGAACGGAGCTAAAAAAGAGCACAGCTGCGAATCAGCCAATGTTACAGCCATGATCAAAAATAAATATTTAAAAGTAGTAAATTACCTATACGCTTGGGAAAAAGAAAAATATTGCAAAGGGTCTTAGTATCTGTTAAAATATACTCATGAGGGGTATATTGAGCAAGGTTAAGATAAAGGGAGGTATGATCCAGTGAATAACCCGAAAGATGAAGTCAATACCGCAAAAACGGTCATTAATTTAACCGGAATGACCTGCACCACCTGCGCAAGCACAATCGAAAAAGCGCTGCAAAAAGCTGAAGGCGTGCTTTCTGCTCAGGTAAATTTTGCAATGGAAAGAGCATATATTGAATATAAACCTGCTGTGATAAGCGAGGAAATCCTGCTCGAGATAATTAACAAGACCGGCTATCAGGGAGAACTATCCGAAGTTGATTCGACAACCGGCAGTTTCAATATTTCCGGAATGACTTGCAGCAGCTGCGCCCAGAGGATTGAAAAGAGTTTAAACTCAAAAGAAGGCGTTGCTGAAGCAAGTGTTAATTTTGCTGCTGAGACTGTCATGGTTAAGTACAACCCCGTAAAAGTTTCACTTGCCGAACTGAAAAAAACCGTGCGTGATACCGGTTACGAAATATACGAAATTGATCGCGCTGAAGAAAAAGATCATGAAATGGAGAAAATGGCCCATGCCGCCCGACGGATGTGGTTCGCCATATCTTTTTCCGCTCCGATCATGATTTTGATGATTATTCATATGTTCCTCATTGAGATACCATACTATCTGCCAATTATCTTCATCCTCGCCATTCCGGTCATTTTCTTCGCCGGTTGGGAAACACATGTGGGCAGTTTTAAGTCTGTTAAAAACTTAAGCCCCAATATGGACACCCTCGTATCAATGGG
>JAWSUE010000027.1 GCA_033549065.1 Bacillota bacterium | reverse complement strand
ACATAAATGGGGTCAGGTCTTGAAATATAACATTTGTAAATGAGACCTTATAATTCAAGACCTGACCCCTCCGAAAATATTCAGAGCATCAAAGAGGGACAGGTAAAGTTTGACAGAGCATATCCCGGTGCGATGATTGGACGAGCAGATATCTTCAGTGGTGACAGTTGGCAGGTGCTCATGAGACATGAGCATTTATCTTTTAGAGCTGTACTTTATTTTAGAGCTCTGGTAAACATAAATGGGGTCAGGTCTTGAAATATAACATTTGTAAATGAGACCTTATAATTCAAGACCTGACCCCTCCGAAAACTCCGAAAAGAGTAAACAAGCAGGAGGTTAAGTATATATGAAATCCTTTAGGAAAGAACTCTGGTTTCAAACCAGGGAAAGAAGGGAGTTTATCAATATTACACCCCAGGTTCAGCAGGCCCTTCAGGAGAGCGGTATTCAGGAAGGGCTACTGTTGTGCAACGCCATGCATATTACGGCCAGTGTTTTTATTAACGACGATGAAGCAGGGCTGCATCATGATCTGGAAATTTGGCTGGAGAAACTGGCACCGGAGAAGCCCCATGCGCAGTATCGACACAACGGGTATGAGGATAATGCCGATGCCCATCTCAAACGGTCGGTGATGGGCAGGGAAGTGGTGGTGGCTGTGACCGGGGGTAGGTTAGATTTTGGTCCCTGGGAGCAGATCTTTTATGGTGAATTCGATGGCAAAAGAGAAAAAAGGGTTTTAGTGAAGATTATTGGGGAATAATCAGGGAGAATGCCTCCATTATCGCTTATATGTTGAAATAAAGTAGTTTCATAAGCATATGTGCAGCTGGAGATAATTATTATAGACTTAACTGGAGGAGACTGATGACAGCATTAAAAATATTAGGCATAATCATATCTATTATATTGGTCATCGTTGGTGTATTATTGATTGTTTCTTATATTAATCATAATAATCAATTAAGAAAAGAAGCCAAAGAATACCCACCACCTGGGAACGTGGTTGAAATTAATAAGAAAAAAATGCATGTATACGCAGAAGGTGAAGGTGAAATCACACTTGTTTTTTTGGCTGGGCATGGTACCAGTAATCCAACATTGGATTTTAAACCCTTGTGGATTAGGATGACGGATAAATACAGGATTGTCGTAGTGGAAAAATCAGGTTATGGCTGGAGTGAAACATCAAATAGCCCAAGGGATATAGATACTATCCTTGAAGAAACACGGAAGGCACTGGAGTTCTCAGGAGAAAAAAGTCCATATGTACTATTTCCCCATTCCATGTCAGGCTTAGAGGCGATATACTGGGCGCAAAAATACCCTGATGAAGTAAAAGCAATTATAGGATTGGACCCAGTTACACCAGAAACTATTGACATTATACCTGAGCCTCAAAAAATACAGTTATACTTCATGTATTTTATATCAAGAATAGGTTTATCCAGATTCATGCCGGAATCTGAAGTAGGAGAGAATTTGCCTTTAATGAAGTCAAATGAATTATCAGAGAAAGATAAAAATCAATACTTAGCAGTTTTTTATAAAAGTGCATTTACAAAGGATATGTTGAGTGAAGTTAATTATTTGAAAGACAATGCTGAAGTAGTATTAGTAAATGATGTTCCTGCCAACACCCCTATGTATTTTTTCATTTCTGAGGACCAAGAGATGAACGCAGTTGGTTGGAAAGAAGCATTATCTAAATATCTTTCGAAGATAACTATTGGAGAACAGATGCTTCTCGATACTGGCCATTATGTCTATTATGATAAAGCGGATATAATTGCTGAGGAGGCTAAAGCTTTTATAGAAGAGATAAAGTAAACACAAAAACTACATTTTTAACAACGGGAGATGTTTGGTTGAAAAATGCTCGGTTTACACTAAAATTGGATTTTAAGGTTAAAGTTGTCGAACAGCCTGTCTACAGCAGGCCACCTTATGGAATTGATAGCAACCTGAGCCGATTTGATGAAAGGGAAGCGGCTTTTTACAGTTCGCGTTTTACAGATGAAATGATGGGTGGTCAAAGCTGGCGTGACCGGATGGCTTTCGTTGCCGCCGAGAAAATGCTCAAAACTGCTTCCGGCTATACCCAGCTTGATTATGCGCTAAATGAGGCCTCCTGGCGATCTTATCACCCCTATAATCAATCTTCCCTGATGGATTGGGTTGACGCTCCGGAAATCCGCAAGCCAATCGAAAAGGATCTGGCAGAACGAGGTTGTAAGTGGAGGGGTAGAGCTGCACAGAACAGCGTAATAGTAAAGCAGGTAGCTCGCTATTTTGGCGCCGCCGCGGTGGGCGTTACCGCCTTAAATGAATCATGGTTTTATTCACATGATCGCGACGGGTTGCCAATATTATTTTCAAAACAGGTGGAATTCCCAAAAATAAACTCAAAAGGCCGGTTTATCCCCTCACCATCAAATCGGGTAGTTGTGATGCTGGTTGCCCAGGACCGGGAACTGGCCCGGTTTAGTCCTTCAGCGCTGGCTGGTACAGCTGTAGGACATGGATATTCAAAGATGGCCGAAACAGTTTCAAAAATGGCGGTTTTTATCAGGGGACTTGGTTACAGCGCCATTCCCATGGGAAACGATACCAGCCTGAGTATTCCCATAGCTGTTGATGCCGGCCTGGGTGAGCCCGGCAGGCACGGGCTTTTGCTAAATCCGGAGTATGGCTCTCTCGTGCGAATCTGCAAGGTCTTAACCGACTTACCGCTGGAAACAGATCGTCCGATTACTTTTGGTGCAGCAGAGATCTGCCGAAACTGTACTATCTGTGCAGATAACTGCCCTGCCCGGGCGATTTCATTTGATAGTGATCCTACTTATGAAACCGTTTGCGCCTCAAACAATAAGGGTATTAAAAGGTGGCCGGTAAACAGCTGGTCTTGCTTAAAATATTGGGCCAACAACGGCACTGACTGCGGCATTTGTCAGGCGGTTTGCCCCTTTAGCCGCACGACTGCAGTTGGCCTGAGGCTGAACGACCCGCAAGATTGGTGGAACATCCAGCTAGATGTAACTGGTTGATAACTGATGATTATCATGGGTGAGTTCTCAGCTAGAAATCAACGGAATCACTACAATGTTTGATTTCAGCATGCGATGCTTTATCGCTTAGGGGCTTGTTTTTTAACAAAAACAGTGCTAAAATAACACTATAATATAACTAATAAGCAACCAGGATGGTGAAAACCATGGTTAATCTAACGATCAGGAACATCTCAGAAGAGCTGATGAATAAGTTGAGAAAACTAGCAGCTATTGAGAGACGGAGTATTAATAATGAAATTTTAATCTTGTTAGAAAAAAGTTTATTCGGATATACTCCAGAAAAAATAGTTGATCAAGCTGCTGTCGATGCTCAGGCTGAGCTTTGGCAGAAGCTATCCGGTGAGTGGGACGACCCCCGTAGTGCGTCAGAAATTGCATCTGAAATATCTTCCACCAGGACCAAAGGGCGGGAGGTTAATATTTAAAGATGATTCTGATCGATACAGATATTTGTATACATATACTGTGTGGCAGCAATAAAGTGATCGAAGAGAGAAAGAAATACCCTGATCAAGTTGCAGTATCTTTCATGACCCTGGCTGAACTATATTACGGAGCAGAAAAATCTGCGAATCCAATTAAAAATCGATCTCTCATCGAGCAGTTTTTACTTACCATAGATGTAATTAATTCCGATAATCAGATTATGCACAGGTTTGGATTACTTAAAGCATCACTTGAGAACTTAAGTTTATCTCTAGCCGACGCCGATCTTATGATTGCTGCTACTGCTCTGGAAAAATGCAACCTTTTAGTTACAGGCAATCTTAAGCATTTTGGCAGAATTGATGGTTTGCTCCTGGCCAACTGGATAACGTAACCGGTTAAAGGCCATACTGACAAAAGTCTGTTATACATGACTCAAACATCCTCAAGTAGATATGCTCACCTAATTCACAATTTCTGGGGAGGGAAACCATTGGACATTCAAGATTACTTCTCCGACCTGACACGCCAACAGGGAAGTCGTGCCCTGGCCGAACTGTTTCAATTGACAGAGCGTCCCGACATTATTTCATTTGCCGGCGGTTTTCCCGCCCCCGAAATGTTTCTACCCGGGGAGGCTGCAGAGATAACCAGGCAGTTGCTGGTAGAAGAGCCTTCTACTGTGCTCGGGTATAGTCCTACTCCTGGATTCTCTGCTTTGCGGGAGTTCCTGGCCGATCGTCAGTCACGCCTGGGCATGCCGGCAGCTGCCAGCGAGTTAATGGTGACCAGCGGTTCTCTTCAGGGACTGGATATTCTCGGGCGTGTGTTCCTGAACCGTGGTGATCGGATTATCGTTGAAGCCCCAAATTACCTTGGTGCACTGAGCACCTTTGCCTCTTATGATGTTAAGATTGATTCTGTCCCCGTCGATGCCGAAGGGCTCGACACAGCCCGGCTGTCTGAATTACTGGAGCAACGCCGGCGCCAGGGCTCCCTGCCAAAGCTGCTTTATACAGTCCCCACCTTCCAGAATCCTTCCGGTCAGACAATGTCTCACCGGCGGCGGCAGGAATTGCTGACCTTGGCCGACAGCTACGGGTTATTAATAATTGAGGATAATGCGTACGGTGAACTCCGTTTTGTCGGGGAAGAAGTACCAACCCTTAAGGCCCTGGACACTGGTGGATATGTCATCTACCTTGGCACCTTCTCTAAAATTCTTTCCCCCGGAATTCGAATCGGCTGGATTCATGCAGCGGCCGAGATCATAGAGAGGGCTATCCTGGTGCGTCAAGCTATGGATCAATGCTCGAATTCCCTCGGGCAGCTGCTGGCCCTGGAATTTGGTCGCAGAGGACTGATAGAGAAGCAAATTAACAAGACGGTCCGCCTGCTTGGGGAAAGAGCCCGGTTGACACTCGATTTGCTCGCTCGTGATTTTCCCGCCGGGACAACCTGGACAAACCCGGAAGGAGGATTTTACACCTGGGTTACTCTTCCACCTGAGATCGATACAGCGCAGCTTCTGCCTCACTGCATTGAGAAAGCCCGGGTCGCCTACGTGGCAGGGGTTGCCTTCTACGCCGGCAAAGGGGGCAATAATCAGATGCGGCTCTGCTACTCGCAGCCTGGTTTGGACGACATTGCCCGGGGAATACCACGACTGGCAAGAGCTTTGAAAACAAAATTTTAGCTGTTTAACTGGGTCTAACTGGGGTCAGGTCTTGAAATATAACATTTATGTATGAAACCTTAGACCCCTCTGATTGTGAAACCTTATAATTCAAGACCTGACCCCTCCGATTGCTTCAAAAAGAAATGGCCGTAGAGATTTAACCTTATTAATCGTTCTCTACGATAGTGGTGCACGGGTTCAAGAAGTTGCTGATTTAACAGTAGGTAGCGTTCGCCTGCAGAAACCGGAAACAATCAACTTGAAAGGCAAAGGCAAGAAAACTCGAATCGTGCCCATCATGAGGCCAACAGCCGGGTTGCTCCAGCAATACATGATTGAACATGATCTGGACAGCGCATCAAAGCGATCTCAACCACTATTCTTCAATCGCTCTGGAAACAAGTTTACACGTGCTGGTAT
>JAWSUE010000026.1 GCA_033549065.1 Bacillota bacterium | reverse complement strand
ATTGGAATAGAAAACACCGGTAAATTTATTAATGTAGATGAAAGAATGCGCGTCGCTAAAGGTGTTTGGGCGATGGGTGATGTGACCGGGAAAGCGCTTTTAACCAGTGTTGCCGATTATCAGTCTGCAATTATTGCTGCCGATATACTCGGCAGAGAGCACCCGCCAGCCAGCTATCATGCCATTCCCCGGGTAATATTTACTGATCCTGAAGTCGGAGCTGTTGGCATGACGGAATCTGAAGCCAGGGCTGCCGGGCTGGAAGTGATGGTGATTTTAAAAGAGGTGGCCTTTTCAATACGCGGTTTTCTCCATGGAGCTGAAAAGGGAATTATTAAGCTGGTAGCAAACCGCAAGTCGGGAATCCTCGTCGGAGCAACTGTAGTGGGGCCTCATGCCGGCGAGGTACTTGGATTTCTTTCGCTGGCAGTGCACGCCCGAATTCCTATTCCAGAGCTACAGAGTATGATCTACGGATTTCCAACATTTTACGGCGGTATAGGCGAGGCAATCGGAGCTTATGCCCGAGGTGTAACTACTGTATTTGATCCCTCTTATGATATTCCGGAGCTATAGAGGGTGAGGTCAAGTCAGGATTGCTCTATTTCTCTTCCTCTTTCATTAATTCATGTTACATTATCTATGTAGTTTTTAATAAATACCTAACCTGTATCGCGTTCGGGGGCAACCTCAGTCCGGCGGTGTTCCTTTAATCCATTCATCCGGGATCTCTGACCAGCGTAATATTTTTTTGTTTGACAAATGTAATTTTATGCTCTATTTAACAATAATAATCGCCTTCATCGTATCAGGATGAGCACTGCAATGGTACGGATAATAACCGGGTAAGTTCAACTGTACTGAGAATGTTTCACTGTTGGAAAGGGAGCTTGAATTTTTATCGGGATAGTAATTATGACCAGGATGGGGATCTGTGTTTATATAATGTTCAACCTGATCATTATTTATCCAGGTTAAAGTAGTTCCTGCATCAATTATTATATCTTGTGGTTCAAATCTATTAGCAGTCATATTGATAACAATTTCAGACTGTCCCCTTAGATCTGTGAATTCAGATTCGAGAGATCTATCAATAGCAAACTGGAAAGATCCGTTATGACAGCTGCCATCAGGCCAACAGGCTTTGTATTCTACTAGATACAAACCATCAGGGGCTTCAGTTTCCAGCATCACCCTCATCCCAAGTTTATTGTCGTCTATCAAAGTATCTCCATAGCTGTAAACCTCGTTATCCGGTCCGGTAACCACTATTTCTGATGGACTTATTATGTCGAAATCGAAGTTAACAATAACATTTACAGGCACAGCAGGTACTATTGAAGCATGAGCAGGTACATTATCGACATAGTGTGGAGATTTTACCGGAGTTTCAAATACAAAATCCGGAGTAGTTTCTTCAGGTTTGTCCCCGGCTACATCTTCCGGTATACTTTCCTCGACCTCATCCTCTGTCATATCCGTATCCATTAATTGATCCTCTGTTGAATAACCGGCACCTGTAAGACCTACAAAAATATAAAGAGCAACACCAACCCTATTCTAATAACAATATAGTCTTTAAGCATAATTTAATCCCCCTTATCTCTATATAATATAGAGAATTGCTATTAATTTGTTCAATTATAACACCAATTTGAATTCTGTGCAGGTTATGCCCTCTGAAAAAGGCAAAGATAATGGTATGATAAGAAAAACACTACACAGGCAAGGAAAAACCCATTTAAACGGCATTGCCAACACTGGAGGTGCAGCTGTGGAGATCCACGTAATTGAGCCAAGATATGAAAACCCGGGGACTGAGGAAATATTGCTTTACCCAAAATATATCGCCCGGGTAAGGCTGGACTTTAAAAGATTTGGCCTAAAACCTCGAGCTTTCCGAGTTGTAGTGTTAGTAGATGCGTGTACCGGGAAAGTGGAGCGTGCTGATGTAGTACCAAATACAGTGCTCTTCCAGTCAGAAACAATGAATGTTATCCCTCCCGATATAGACGATAAAAAGGCGATGCAATTATTAAAAACATACGCACTTCGTAGATTCGGCAGGCGTTTCCTTACCTATTGGACTCCTGAGGTTAGCTTTGAGTATTTGAAATTGGTATATAAATCTTTCTGGATTATCTCTGCTGATAAGAACAAAACAAAGCTTCTAGACAGCCTTACCGGAAGTTGGTTAACTTTAGGAGGAGCGGTCAAAAAGTAAGGCCGCCCCTCCACTGATGCTACTTATTCCCCTGTAGATGTCCTTCCAAAACCTCTATTTCTGAGCTTAATGGTTTCTTAGCGAGTTCAAATTTATCCAATACATTTGCCGAAGGTGCTGAGGTGAAGTAGCTGACGATGACTATTGATATCAAACTGAGGAAGAAAGCCGGAACCAGCTCATAAATGTAGTTGCTTAAACCCGTATTATACCAGAGGATTGTCACACCCATTCCAACAATCATCCCTGTGGCTGCCCCCCACATCGTGGTTCTCTTCCAGTACAGGGATAAAATGACGAGAGGGCCAAAACCGGCTGCCAAACCACCCCATGCATAAAGCGCGAGGGTAAATACCACACCGCCAGGTCTGGCCAGGAGGAATGCGGCCAGAGCCACCAATATGACGCATATGCGGCCCACCATGGTGAGCAGCTTATCATCCGCATCCTTACGGAATATTTTCTTGTAAAAGTCTTCCGCTACAGCGGTTGAGGATACTAGAAGATAGGAGTCTACCGAAGACATTATCGCCGCCATAACAGCAGCCACCAGTATTCCGGCAAGCCAGGGGGATAGGAGCTGCCCGGCAAGTAACGGAAGAACTTGCTCGGGATCTTCCAACGGGGCGAGGAAGCCATGCCCTATAAAGCCAACAAAGATAGCCCCGTAAAGGGAGAGGATCACCCAAATCATGGCAATCAACATCGCTGCTTTCAATTGCCTGGCCTTTTTAATCGCCATAAAGCGGACGAGTATATGAGGCTGACCGGGATAGCCTAACCCTATGGCCAATGAACCAATAATAACTCCTGATAGCGCCATCCAACCTGTCTCTCCGGCAAGTACATCAAGAAGATTGACATCGTAAGCCTGCATGGCACCCCAAAGCTTCGGAAATCCTCCCAAAGCGTTTAACCCAAGGATTGGTAGAACAACAAGGCCAAAAACCATAAGTAAGCCCTGAACAAAATCGGTCCAAGATACCGCGAAGAAACCTCCAAAGAAAGTGTATAACACAATAACTCCCACACCGATAAGGAGCCCCAAATTATAGTCAAAACCGAACGAGGCGTTAAGTAGTTTACCTGAAGCAACTAATTCTGCTGAAATATTGATGACAAAAAAGACAATTATTACGACGGCAGAAATAACACGAAGGAGATGCGAATTATCTTCATATCTTGCAGCAAAAAAATCAGATATGGTGATAGAGTCTGTAAGTTCTGTAAACCGTCTCAACCTTGTCGCAATATAATGCCAGTTAAAGAGAGTTCCGGCCATTATACCGATGGCAACCCATATTGTTCCCAGTCCCATAGCATAAGCCAATCCGGGAAGACCTAATAACAACCAGGCACTCATGTCGCTAGCTTGTGCGCTTAAAGATGTTGTCCAGGCATTCAGATTCCTGCTGGCGATAACAAAGTCGGAGAAGGTACGTGTCATCCTGAAGGCCATATAGCCGACGACGAGGAGCAAAATCAGATAAAAAATGAAAGCAACCGCTGAACCAGTCATTTCTAAAACTTCACCTCTTTTTACCGGTTAATATCCGGGATTGATTGATGGCAAGAGGAAAAACCAATCGAAACATCACTTCTTGTTACCGGCTGATTGTCGATAATAAATAATGGTAAGAATAAAAAAAATCACCGGTGGAACAATAAGCCAAAATAAGCCTGAGCTCCCCAGCGAAGCTTCCAAAGATGATACACCTCCCTTCCCAATGTAAATGTTAATACTTTCCCCAGGTCTTTCCAGCTAAGCGATTATGATTGCTGTGAAAAAAGATAGTGAAAAGCATTTACATAAAACCTGAAGGTCATGCTATTTTCCCATTTCTCTGCAATCCCGGGAGTGCCAAATTCGGGATGGGGAGAAAAGAGTAGAAGAGTACCATCTCCATATGATGCCTCAATAATGGCAGGTTTGTCTTTCATATATTTATCGAAACGTGCCGGTGTCAAAGGATTATACCATTCAATAGCATCAACAGCCTTCTGATTACACGATACGTCCCAGGATGGCTTGTCCATGCCACCCGCAAGGAATGAATCAAAAGTTGCAATAACTTTAACTCCGCTCTTGCACTCAAATACGGGGCCTTCCCAGTAGACCATGTCAAGCGTGCTAGGGTCATTTAAGGCTAATCCGTAAACAACGGGATGAATCTCTTTCTTAAAGCGTAAGCGTACAAATCCGGCTCCTGTTCTCCAGTAATCCAATCCTGAGGAGTCCCAGACTTCCACTATTTCAAGGGATACCGGTAGATCTAATCCCGGTGGCCTTAGAAGGGGCAGATACGCACCAGCACATACACCGATATAATATCCTCCACTTCTCACGAATGTTTTTATTGCTTCAAGCCCCCTATCTCCAAATCCCTCATAATAGGATTCACCTGCATCAGGTCCTCCAGGAACAATGAGACATTCAAAGTGGTCCAATCCGCCATCTCTGATTTCATCGTCATTGACTTCAGTAAATTCGAGACCGAGCAACTGGAAAAGAGGGGGGAAAGGTTCTGAACAGAATGCTACACTGTTCAGCCCTGCATAAAGGGCAATCTTACCGGGCCACCGTAAAGAGACCATATTTCCCTCTTCCGGCAGAGACTCAATATGGTGGATAATACAGCCACTCTGTTCTAAATTATGGAGATTTTCATCAGTGGTTTTTAAAAGCAGATCGCCGGCAGAATATATGTGGCCTTCGGGAAAACGATTAGTGAAAACCTTCAATGAGTTTCGCAGCTGAAAACATTCTTCTCCCATTTTAATCAGGTTAAACGTTTCTCTAATCACCTTGAAAAAATCTTGCTGAACATTTACCACACCCAACCTGGAGAGCGGAACAATGGCAGCTTTCACGTAGATCCCTCCCTGCTTGAGTTTTCGACGGATTTTTCTTTTCTCCTCTTCCTATGCAAATCTTTTTTTCAAGAACCCGGTTCTTTATAGTAAAAGTTTGGATACTATTACTGCTACTTACCCCCGGATTTAGGACGCGATCAGATACCTTCCTCAGGGCACCCCTTTCTGATGCTTTGGAACATTAGTGACAACAATAAATATGCCGTGTACTTTACCCATTGACTGAGCTCTTTCATCTTTGACTGCTCTCGTTATGTTATAATTTATAATACCTAACTAAAGACTTTATCTTCTTGATTTTTTCCCGGGGAGGCTGGTCATATGAGCAGGGTGTTTAATTATGATATTATGCCGGAAATAAAAACAAGGTGGTCACCACGGGCATTCAGTTCAAAACCGGTTGCCAAAGAAGAATTAATGGCTCTACTTGAAGCGGCACATTATGCCCCATCGTGCAGCAACGAACAGCCCTGGCGTTTTTTAATAGCTGATAACGCAGAAAAACTGGCTAAGCTATTTAGTGTGCTGAACGAAGGTAACCAGGCATGGGCTAACAAGGCCCCTGTGCTAATTCTCTTAATAGGGAAGAACCACTTCGAGAAAACCGAAAAGGCCAACCACTGGCACATGTTCGATTCGGGGACGGCCTGGGGCTTTCTTTCGCTTGAAGCAGAAAGACGGGGTCTGATCACCCACGCCATG
>JAWSUE010000025.1 GCA_033549065.1 Bacillota bacterium | reverse complement strand
GACATTGTCTTCAGTTCATTGTTAGTTATATTATCCTCTATTAATTTCAATTTGATCAAATCCTTACCGGGTATTTTATAATCATTATAACAGGTAATGGTATGTTCAGGAAAACCTGCTCTAATGTATTGATATTCAGATATAAAAAGGAGGACTTCCCCTGGAAAGAAGAAGTCCTGATAAAGACATTTGGTCTGCACCGATCGCAAACCGAATGCTTACTGACCGGATTGCTTACTCTGAGTGCGTTCCTGTTTCTGTGTAAATTCTTTTTCACAGCTTCTTACCTGTTCGCGAACCTGTTCCCGTTCACAATCCCCATCGCAATCACCAACCTGGGTACAAATTTGCTGCTGCGCGGGTTCTTCATTATTCAATGCAAATACAGCAGTACCTGCAAGTCCCAAACATAAAATTATAGAAACAACAATCGCTAACTTCTTCATCTCTTTCCGTCTCCTTCATTTTTTAGATTATCTCCCTGGTATTTTCCGGGATCACTTTTACTTTCGGTATCCTCTCCCTGATTTTGTTCATTGTCCTCGTTGATGTCGGATTGATTCCTGTTCTGCTGCCGGACCTGTTCCTGCTCCGTTCTCCTGATTTCTTCGATTTCCCGGGCGGTGTTCATAACCATTCTTCTTGTCTGTTCATATTCTCTTGCCTGCATTCCACCTGAACCAAACTGGTTAATCAACTGATTTGCTTCCTCGATGAGTTCGGGGAAATGTCTGTGCCGGTATTGTTCTATGGTTATTGCCGGATCCAGGGTATTCATGTAAGAGAGCATTTTGTACTTACCGGCTGATATCCCCATTTTTCTTGCTTCTTTTCTCTGTTCCAGAGTGCCTGTGTCAGCAAATACTATGGCATCTGTATCCATATCATCAAGCAGTGTCTCAACCCTTCCACTGATCACCGTCTGCAGTTGAAGGGACTTTTCTTCACTGGCTGCCTGGGCATTAATCGCAATAACTGTCGAACCGTCTCCGGCAATATAACCACTGGAAGCTGCTTCCCGGACGAATGTTTCCGCAGCATCTGCCGGAGAAAGGTTGGCAACTTTAAAATGCTCAAGCAGCATTTCACCGTCTTCATTGATCCCTTCAGCGCTGACCACCCGGTTAAAGGCATTGATGCCCAGTTCTATGCTGGGATTGATATCAAAACTGATAAAGCTGACAGGGGTACTGTAATAACCATAGCCACCGATGGCGAGCACCAGGCAGGCTGCAATTGTTGATAGGCCAACCAGTATACGCTTTTTAAAGACACCCTGGTCGGCAGGCCGCTCTTTCATATAAACTGCTTCTTTTACAGATCCAGCCTCATATAGGGCATGAAGAACGGAAGATTTCGTTTTTATTTTAAGTTCATCTTCTGCTTTTATTCGATCCATATATTTTACAAAGCGTTCCATCATGATAACTCTCCCATTTCTCGCTTCAGTTTTCCCCTGGCTCTTCTCAGTTGAGAATATACCGTGTTCGTCTTTTGCCGGGTGATCTCGGCTATCTCCGGTATTGTCAGTCCTTCAAAGTAGTGCAGATATATTAAATTTTTATCTGCCGGTGACATCCTGAGTACTGCGGCCATCAGTTCGCTCTCTTCTTCATTCTCAAAAGGTATTTCCAGATCATTTATACTGACCGTTCTTCTGGACCAGACACTTTTATTCATGTCCTTACATTTGTTGTAGGTTACCCGGCAGAGCCAGGCTTTTTGATGTCTTTCCTCCTGAAGCATTCCGGAATTCAGGTAATACTTAAGAAAAACATCCTGAAATACATCCTCCACATCAGCGCTGTTTTTGAGCTGGAGGAAGCAAATGCGTCGAACCATGTCGGCATATTTTTCTATTGCGGCTGAAACAGTTTCTTCAGCGGAATTAGTTCGATTCAACTGCTTCTCCACCACCCTACTATAAAAACGATTTAGGATATAAGATCCGTGCCCTGCAATAAAATTTATTTCGAACAAAACCGGTTAATTATGACTTGCTTTTACTATTATACCCCCCGGCGTTTAAAATAATCGGCTAATTTATACTGGTTATTTTACTGCCGGACCGGATTAATTTATAATAGAAACAGGCCTGAATAAATGCCTGAGCCTTCAGGAAGGATTGGTTCTAATGGCTGTGAAGGTAGTAACAGACAGCATCTGTGCCCCCTCTCTTCAAACCGCCGAAACGCTTGATATAACAATTGTTCCCATCAATATTCATTTCGGTGAAAGGATATACCAGGATTTATTCGAGATCGAGCCGGAGCGCTTCTACAGCGAACTTGTCTCTGCTTCCGAGCTGCCGACAACATCAATACCATCTGTAGAAAGATACTTCAATTCTTTTAAGGAAATCCTGAACAACGGTGGTTCTGTTTTCTGCCTCACCGTTACATCGGAGCTGAGCAATTCTTATAATGTTGCCTTACAGGCAAGCAAAGAACTCCCGGAAGCAGAGGCAGACAGGGTCCTGGTTTTTGACAGCCAGTCTGCCGGAGCTGCAGCCGGCCTTCTGGCAATAGAGGCGGCAAAACTTGGCCAGCAGGGTCTTGGGTTAAGTGAGATCAAAGAAAAGATCGAATGCCTGGTACCCAACGCCAAGCTGGTAGTGATGTTTGACACCTTGAAGTATATCGAAAAGAGCGGGCGGGTTGGGAAGGTGGCCGCCGTGGCCGGTGACCTTTTCAACGTCAAACCTTTAATTTATATCAATCAGGGTAAAACTAAATTTTTCGGTAGAGCCAGGGGCAAGCAGCAGGCTGTTAAATTGATCCTGGATGAATTTATGAAAGACACGATGGAAGCAAAAAATATCAGGGTGGCAGCTACCCATGCCAATGCGGAAGTTGGTTTGGCACCTATTATAAATAGAGTTAAGAAAATTATCGCCGATGCAGAGATCGAAATCGTTCCCTTTACACCGGCAATGGGAGCGCATGCCGGACCGGGAATCATCGGTATAGCATACATTTATGACCAGGCATAATTTATTCGATGGTGATAACAAGTGGAATTTCCTGCCCACCAAAGTAGAGATCGATCGTTTCCAGGGAGGGAAATTCTTCTTTCAGGCCGGGGAGGATTTCTTCCAGCTTTCTGCGGTCAGTGGGTGCTCTGTAATAAAGGGTAAGAACTTCGCCAATCTGCGGTTTCAGAAGTAAAACAGCCTGAAAGAGGCAGTCCCGGTAGTCGCCCTCGTATCCGGGACTGCTGCTAAGTGAGATCATGAAATGATCGCTTTTTCTGATAATGGAAGCGATTCTGGGATAATCAGCGGCTTCCCTGACTACTTCCGGTGTCGGCTTTTCCGGAGAATATAATGAGACCAGTGAAGCGAGCACCCTTGCTTCTTCGTCAACAACCAGAACAGGTTCATTCAGGAAAGCAAGTTCAATCTTTTCCGAACTGATCATCAGGGTGTTATCCGAGTTATATTCTTCCAGTATCCTTGCCTTCTTAATTATCATACCGGTGCTTATCGCGACCTGCGCCCCGGCCATGGCGAACATGGCCAGAAAACCCGGACTTTTACCGAAAGCGACCGCCTTATATTTGACATTGCTGCTCTCCTGATCTGCCATGGAATAATACTGGGCTCGCATATCTCTGATGATTATCCCGGTGATTTTGCCCAGTGTAGCAGACTGCTCGGCAATATCGAGTGGATTATCGGTATGGATATGAACATGACAGTGTTCCTGGTTGGTTTGCGTAATCAACTCCGAGCCGGAATCCTTTAGAATCTTTCGGATAGCCGGTTCAATCTTTGATGCAGCCCTTACTATAAATTCCATGTCGTAGGGATGATCAAATTCATAGTCATCGCGGCTCTTGAAGTAGTTGGAACTGGCCTTGAAGTTAAATTCTGCCTTGCCGGTAGGAATGTTCATCACGGTTAATATTGCAGATATAAAGATCAGGAGCCCCCATCCCCCGGCATCGATCATTTTCTGATCGCGCAAAACAGGAAGAACTTTGGCTGTTTTGACCAGGGCTTTTCTGGCCTGGTGGTATGAAGCAAGCAGGGTGCTGGTCAGGTTCTCGCCGGATGCTTCCTTCTCAGCCGCTTCGGCAGCTTCACGGGCAACCGTCAGGATAGTCCCTTCAACCGGTTTCAATACTGCTCCATAGGCATTTTTCGTTCCCAGGGCCTGCGCTTTTGATATGGTTTCAGCGCCTGCCGCTTCAAGGTTCGAAAAGGCAGCGGCCCATCCCCCTAGATATTGAGCAAATATTGCTCCGGAGTTTCCAGTGGAACCTTCACGGGCCCCACAGTAAGCGGCGTTTGCGATGGCGTGGAGGGATGGGGAGGCTGTTTTTTCAGTTTCCCGGCAGGCTGATTCCAGGGTCGCCAGCATATTATTCCCCGTATCACCATCCGGCACGGGAAATATATTAATCCGGTTTAATGCTTCTCTTTTTTCATGGAGCTTATCTACAGTTTCTTTCAAGGCTGCCTGAAGTATTGTTCCGTCGATGTAGCCATCTCTCATCAGCAATGTCCCCCTGCTTATAGAATAGCTATGACGATGATACTGTTAGTTACATTATATTTTATAGCGGCGAAATATACTAATCCTTGTCAAGGCAGTTGATGAAATCAACCATTTTATCATAGTGAGAGCCTTTCCAATAGACCCGGCCGCAGCCCGGACAACGCCTGTACTGATCAGTTTTATTTTGGATTCCGGGAGGTACAGATTCTTTTACATCTTCAAGCGAAGCCTGTTCGAGTAATTCATTGCAGCGCATACAACGTTGAAAAGGGTAAACTGAATTAAACAGGTCAAAGCGGCGAAGCACTTCCAGGAGCTGGTCGCGTGGATTATCCGCTCGAACCAGGTAGCCATGTGTCACTTTTGATCGTTTAAGCAATCCGCGATCCCTGGTCAGTAGGATCCTGCGCTCGTCAGCCGAGATATGGGCCAGAACTTCATCGGCATAATCGTTCTGGTATAAAACATCAAAACCGAGCATGCGCAGGTACGAAGCCAGTTTACCCAGATGGGTATCGAGGATAAATCGATGAACACGCAGTGGTTCCGGCCTCACCTTGATAACGGGGCTGATATCAAAACCTTCAAATACGGGGTAGACGCTGACCAGATCACCTTCTTCTACCTGACGGGTGAAACCAACCGATTCACCGTTTATCAGGACGAGATCAACCTCGGTATGGGGAACACCCAGTGACTCGATCAGGTCTTTCACGGTAGGCTGGCCAAAGAAAGAATAAGCAAACTTAACCTGTTTTCTTTCAGGCGGGAGAAAATCATTTAACTCAGCGTAAAATCTGAAGTAAGCGGTGGAAGGCATCAGAATCCTCCCTTCAGCTTAAATATAACAAAAAGTGTATATGAACTGTCAAGGGTGTTCCTGGAACAATCCTTAAATAATATTTAGTCTAAAGCCGGGAAATATTTATTGCAGATGACCGGGAGAAATTTATACGATAAAATATGTTATGAAATGGGGTGAGTCAATTGTTTAAAGAATTCTTCAGGCTGGGAAGACCGATTAATGCCCTGGCGGGCTGCATTGCAGTCATTCTAAGCGGTTACTTGGCCGGACCGGACTCATGGTGGCCGGTTATCATGGCTACCATTACGGTGCTTCTAATTACTGTTTCCACAAATGCCTGGAACGATTATCTCGATATTGAAATAGACCGGATCAATAAACCGGACCGTCCTTTGCCTGCCGGAACGATCAGTCCGCGCGGAGCGCTTATGTTTTCAGCAATCGGATCGGTTCTCTCTCTGATCACTGCCATCTTCATTAATCCGCCGGCGTTTTTGATCGCTGTCATCGCCAACATATTGCTCTACATATATTCCTGGAAGTTGAAGTGCAGTGTGCTCTGGGGCAACGTTACAGTCGCGACCATTGTCGGACTCTGTTTTATTTTCGGCGGGGTAGC
>JAWSUE010000024.1 GCA_033549065.1 Bacillota bacterium | reverse complement strand
GATATCAAAGTCAAGCATATGCAAAGTTTCGGTAACAACTGGCCATGTTGAAAACAGCTGACCCCGGTAGTTCTCCAGAAAAAGCATAACTTTTTCATGGTGTGAATCGCTGCGATCGAACAAAGCAATGCACGGACCGGTATCAATCAGGGTGCTTTTCACGAATTTTCTCCTTTATTTTATGCTTGTAAGTTTCAGATAAGTTGCCATCTCCACTACTGTAACGACCAAACAGTTCTTTACCTAAGTCAAAGGGAGACTCCTCATTTTCAGCTTTAGCAATATACTCCTGGATGGCTTCCCTGACAATCTCCGACTTATTCAGTTTTTTTTGCTTTGATAGGTTATTAATTTTTATTTCTAAATCTCTTGGCAATCTGATACTAAACATTATAAACACCCCCCGTAATACACAGTGTAATACAAGTTGATATAAATGTCAAAAGATTATTTATGCCATTACAGACTTGACCGCTTCGCTCATTTAACATATAGTAAGAATGACCAGGGTGGTCACTTTTTGATTATCACTATTCTAAGGTGGAAATCATCTTGAAGAGATTCGATATTTTGAAACCAGAGAAGCAGCAGCGAATCATCAGTGCAGCCCTTAATGAGTTTACCCGTAACGGCTATAAAAAAGCTTCAACCAACCAGATAATCAAGGAAGCGGGAATCTCCAAAGGTTCGCTGTTTACTTATTTCAAAAATAAAAAAGAGCTATATCTGTTCCTACTTAACCATGTTACAAAAGTTATTGAAGAAATATATGCTGAAGTCGATTGGAGTGAAACAGATTATTTTGCCCGGTTAAAACAGCTGGGATTGGTTAAATATAAAGTATATAAAAAATACCCTCAGGCTTTTGATTTTCTTAATTCAACAGCAAAAGAAGATGCCGGGGAAGTTAAAAAAGAGATTGAAACTCTCAAACACAGCCTGATCTCCAGTGGAATGGAGAGAGGTTACGAAAATATTGATTACTCCAGGTTCAGAACGGACATCGACCTGGAAAAAACAAAGAATTTGATCAGCCTCGCTATTTTGGGCCTGGCCGAGCAGCAGAGAGCAAAAGTACAATCTATAGATGAAGTTGATGAGACCCTGCTTGATGAGTTTGATGAATATTTTTCCATAATGAAACGCTGTTTCTACAAAAAGGAGGCACAATAGCATGTTTATTGACGTTGCCGGTTTGCGCAAGAGTTATACGACGGGTACGGTAGTCACTGAAGTATTACAGGGTCTGGATCTTAAACTGAACAAAGGTGAAATCGGTGTTATCCTCGGACCGTCGGGCTCGGGGAAAACCACGCTGATGAACATTATTGGCGGCGTGGATCGGGCCGACAGCGGTGTGGTTTTGGTCAACGGGACCGAGATTACTGCCCTTGATGACGAGCAGCTAACCGACTACCGCCGTAACAACATCGGCTTTGTCTTCCAGTTTTATAACCTTGTGCCCAACCTGACAGCAACTGAAAATGTTGAGGTCTGTTCCAACATCAGTAAATTACCGCTCAAAATTGACGAAGTCCTGCAGGCGGTCGATCTATTAGACAAAAAACACCGTTTCCCGCGGGAAATGAGCGGAGGAGAGCAGCAGCGGGTCTCAATAGCACGGGCTATCGTTAAGAATCCCGGACTGCTGCTGTGCGATGAACCCACAGGCGCGATCGATTACGATACAGCCCGGGGTATCCTTGAGCTGCTGCAGCGTATAAACTTAGATTTCGGCACAACAATCCTGATGATTACGCATAACACACCTATTGCCGGAATGGCCCACACTGTTTTCCGCCTGCGAAGCGGTGAGGTGACAGAGCAATATCGTAACCAGGAGATCCTGCCGGCAGAAAGGATCGAGTGGTAATGACGCTTAACAAACGAATCCGCCGGATTATCAAAGAGAGAACACTTCGCTATGTAGGCATTTTCATCCTGATCCTGCTTGGCAGTTACACCTTTGTCCTTGCTTCCGGGCTTGCCAGAAACCTTTCAGTGCTGGTTAATAGCTTTACGGAAGAACATATGCAGGAAGATCTATCATTTCGCACCAACCGGCCAATCCCGGACCAAGCAGCCCTGGAAAACGCATCCGGTGCTGTTATCGAAGAGTATCTGAGTTATGATGCGCCTCTCTCAGAAACATTAACTTTAAGACTGCTCAGTGCAACAGAAAGGTTGAATATTCCGGCTCTCACAGAAGGTCAAATGTTTACCGGGTCCGATCAAATATTGGTTGACCCTGCCTTTGCCGCGGCAAACGGTTACCCCATCGGAAGCCGGATTGACATCGAGGGTGAATACTTTACGGTTACCGGTTTTGTTTCCCTGCCCCATTATATCTATCCTGTTCCGAATGTATACGACATTTTGTATTCGCCGGAAACTTTCGGTATCGGTGTGGTTGCAAGAGAAGTTATTGAGGGTTTAGAGAAAGAAAATATTGAAAGTTACTACTCTGTCCGTTTTATGGACAGAACGGAGAATATTAACCAGCAATCATTACATCTGCGCGGTTTACTGCAAGCTCAAGAAATTTTTCTATCAGAATGGATTGATATAACAAGCAACAGGCGAGCCAACATTATCTATGCCTCGATAACCGGCATGAGAACAATGAGTGTGCCGGTACCGGTGGCCATGTTTCTACTAAGCTGCCTGATAATTGGTATCATGCTTTGGCGTATGGTTCGTCGCGAATCGGTTATTATCGGTACTCTCTATGCCCAGGGTTATCGCAGGAAGGAGTTAATGGCCCATTATCTGGCTATTCCCCTGCTGCTGGCCTTAACCGGCGGAGTGGCCGGCAGTTTGATGGCTCTGCCGTCGATCGGTCCATCGGTGATGGCCATGGTTACATACTATAATATCCCGGTTAAGGCGATTGAGTTCAGCGCTTTGAATGTTCTAATTGCTATTGGAACGCCAACCTTGATTCTTGGTTTGAGCAGCTACCTGGTCATTCGTTCAGAGCTAAAACGCTCCCCGGCCGAGCTGATGAAAGGCAGCGAACAAAAAACAGGAATTAACTTTCTGGAGCGTGCAGTTAAACTGGAACGGCTTAAGTTCAATACCAAATTCAAACTGCGGGAACAGCTCAGAAGTATTTCGCGGTTGCTGTTTCTATTGATCGGTGTGGTCAGCGCGTCGGTTTTGATGCTATTCGGTTTTACGATCATGAGTTCCATGAATCAGGTTTTCCAGGGAGACCATACCGATATATACCAGTTTGAATATGAATATTCTTTCAGGGAACTGCAATATGATCCAGCACCGGAAGGCGCTGAAGTTTTCAGCGGAGCAATTTTTTATCCGGAAAATAATGAGCGGATTGAATTCTGGGTTACCGGTATCGAGGACGATTCGACCGGCTTAATCCTCAGGGACACCAGGGGCAATGTTCTGCCCAATAATCAGATAAACATCACCAAACCGTTGGCAGAACGTCTGGGGCTTAAAGCAGGCGATCAGATCAGCTTCATCCGCAAAGAAGATGGGAAGGCTTACAGCTTTAATATTGATGCAATAGCTGATTCCTACGTAGAACAGTTTATCTTTATGCCGATTAATCAGTTCAACTTGCTGCTCGGATACCCCGAACACAGTTACATGGGTCTGTTCAGCACCAGGGAGCTGGACATTCCCGCCAACCAGCTTTCGGGAACCAAAACTCTCAGTGATATCCCCAGCGCCATGGATGAACTGCTTGGTCCGATGATCTCGATGATTGTTTTAATCACCATTGTCTCTTCGGTCGTGGCGCTGATCATTATTTACCTGGTTACCTCGCTGATAATCGAAGAAAGTAAAAATACTATTTCCCTTTTAAAGATATTCGGCTACAAACGCCGGGAAGTCCATTCCCTGATTCTTGGCAGCTCTACCCTGGTTATTCTGGCCGGTTTTATCATTGCCGTTCCAATTGCCCTGGCCTCATTTGGCGCTGCATACGGATACCTTGGCAACATGATTAATTTTGTCTTGCCAACCGTAATCAGTCCGCTTTCAGTACTTTTCTGTTTTGCAATCATCATGCTCACCTATCAGTTCAGTAAAAAGCTAAGCGCCCGGGAGGTTAACGCTATTAACATGGGTAATGCGCTGAAATCTGGGATGGAGTGATATGCTGGAAACTATATCTACATCAGTTTCCACTTCCTGAGTTGAAAGTATTTCTTTCCGGTAAAAACCTGGGCGGGCAGGCTCCATTAAACAGGGCACTGGCATGAATTGATCTTTATTAATTTAATTTTCTCTTAGTGCCCGTGGTGCGTAAAGGTCAAAAACCTTTCTATGTCTCAGCCAAAAATATTCCTGTACCAGGCAAACCGCTGATGATTTCAACAGTTCAGGATGTAACTTTTCGTTTTGAAGCGGAAGATAATTTACGCAAACATTTAAGAGAACTGGAAGCATTAAACATCGTTTCAGCCACCCTGCGTAAAGCTGATACCATTGGCGAAATGGTTGAAATTCTGCTGGATGAAACCCTAAAAGCACTAGATTTGAAAGACGGAGCAATCTGCCTGCATGATCCGGATGAAGATGAACTGTTTATGGCAGCCAGAAGAGGTTGGCTTACCCAGCTGGATGTGGTCATGGCGAATTGCGTTATCCCTGGTGCCTCCAGGAATGGCCGGAATATACTGGCCAATCAATAAAGGAGCATCCACTGTCGGTGTCTTTGTTCTAACCGCAACAAACTCACATCAATTGTCCGATTCGGAGCAAAAACTTTTGTCCTCACTGGCGGAAATGGCCGGCACGGCAATTCACCGTCTCAGCTTGTTTGAGGATACAGTCAAACAACTACAGCAGTTGCACAGCCTGCGTTCAATTGATAAAACGATCAGCAGCAGCCTCGATCAGAAGCTGACTATGAACATTTTGCTCGAGCATGTTGTGGCGCAGGCAAATGTAGAAGGCGCCGCCATTTACCTGCTGCATCCTCATCTAAAAGAGCTTGAATATGCGGTAAGCCGGGGAGTAGATTCAAGTTTCCTTGAAGAAGTATATTTAAAACTGGGTGGAACAGCCGCGGGCAAAGCTGTACTTGAGCGGCGGATAATTATGGTGCCCGATAAAGCAGGACACCTTGACCCGATATGTGTCGCTTTGCTCAAGGCAACAAATTATAGAGGGTGCATCAACCTGCCGCTGATCGCCAAAGGCGATGTTAAGGGTGTACTGGTAGTGTTTCATAATCTTAACGTCAAACCGGAGAAAGACTGGCTCGATTTCCTGGAAATACTGGCCGGGCAGGCCAGCATTTCCATCGATAGCGCCGTGGTCGATGTTTATGATGCTTTAATTAGCGATCGCCTATACCGTAAAGCCTGGAGCAGAGAAGAAGCGGTTGAGCATATCAAGAAAGAAAGCGGTAAGCATTTTGATTCCCAGGTAGTGGTGGAGTTCTTAAAGGAAATTTAATACAGGGGAAAAGCATTTTATTTTTTATATTTCTGCCCGGGCGTACTCATGCATGCCAGCAAGTATTCATAATGGATTTCATTTTTGCTCTTCAAAAATAAACACTTTCTCTATGCTGCTTTCCAGGGAACGGGCAATTTTGTAGGCCAGCAGCAGAGAAAGATTATACTTGCCTTTCTCGATGTGGCTGATTGTTTCTCGCCTCACGCCGACTTTAGCAGCAAGCTGCTCCTGGGTCAGTTCGTATCGTGCCCGGAGCTCTCTGATTCTAGTTTTGAAGGTCACTTTCAACTTAAATCTCCTCTTTTCTCATAGTAGTTGAAAGAGAATACAAAAGTAAGAATCTGAGCTACAAACAGCAGGCTAAAGTAAATTACAAAAAATGAAATTACTGTTTCCGAAGAATCAAGGAACGATAGAATTATTGTGGCGACCGGAAAGCCGACCAGGGATACAATAAAAGCGCTTAGTCCAGCCTTAGCCATATTATGCCGGAGCATTTCATCATCAGTCTGTCTGGCCATCCCGAAAAACCCAAAGAAGCCAAATAAACCGAATAGTCCTGTATTTCCCGTCACTATCCCCAGTAAGCCCAAAAAACCAATTAACCCCAGGTACCATATTGGATTTTTTTTCATTGCAATTTTCTCCTTATGTTAGATATTTCATATAAAATGTTATTAATATATAACATTATATATGAAATATAACACATCGATTGTGTTAGTGCAACCCCCGAGATCAATTCTTTAAACCTTATCTCGAGGGTATTGGCTCACTCACGACGAAATCTTACTGAAGGATGATCATTAAATGTAATACTACTTGTACATTGCCGGGGGAAAGGAAAAGATTACGGGACGTAGAATCTAACTCACAGCAAAGGTATCGGAAGTTGGCACTACTGAAGAAAACTATCACAATTAACTTAAAATAAGGCTTCAAGCATCAACGTTACGGTAAAAACCTTTCCATCGCACGGTATTAAAGGAAGATGAGAATATGCGGGTCAAATCAAAGGTTGATTTGTGGATTGCTGTAGTTATTTGGGCCGGTATAGCAATTATGGCAGGAACAATAACTATGCAGCATGATCAACCAGTGATTGGCTATGCCATCGGTTTGCCGGTTATAGCGCTTTTACTTTGGGTTTACTACGGCACATATTATGAACTAAGGGATGACTATCTTTACTGCAGATGCGGGCCATTTTTCGAGAAAATAGCATATTCAAAGATCAAGTCGGTAAGGCTTAGCAGGAATATGCTTTCTTCAATGGCTCTGTCCCTGGACCGTATAGAGATAAAACAACATGGGAAGGGCTTTATTCTTGGAACTACCTACATTTCTCCTGAGAATCGTGAAGAGTTTATGAGAGAGC
>JAWSUE010000023.1 GCA_033549065.1 Bacillota bacterium | reverse complement strand
ATACCTAACCCCCACTGCTGATCACCGCCCCGGCTGGCAGTCGACTATTCAGCACATCGCCCTGGAATCGCGCGCTTTTGTTCTCTCCTCCAACCAGTTTGTTAAAAAATCTTCCTACCCGACCGAGCTTGCCTGCTATTCAGAGCTTGCCGATCAACCTGAAATTATGAGCAGGGGAGGCAGCGCCATCATAGACCCGCTTGGCAACTACCTGGCCGGGCCGGTCTGGGACCAGAATGATATCCTGATCGCCGACCTTGACCTGGCTGCGGTTATCGAGGCTCGTTTTGATTTCGATGTATGCGGTCATTACGCCCGGCCCGATGTATTTACCCTGCTGGTTAATGAGCAGCCCGGGAATGATACTGCCCCTGGCCATCTTTAGGATGAAAAAAATGAACTGTAGCAATAAATTTAACATTATTGATGCCCACTGCGATACTGCTGGTTTCTTCTACCAGGAAAACAGCGATTACGACTTCCTCGGCTGCAACAACCAGCATCATATTGATCTGCCCCGCTTAAAAGAAAGCGGTATTATCCTGCAGTTCTTTGCCCTTTACATTAAAGATGAATATAAGCCGGTTGGTTCGCTGGCCTACTGCCTGCGCCTACTCGACAGCTACTACCGGACTATGCAGCGTTGTCCCGATGACCTGCAGACTATCTATTCAGCTACTGATTTAAACAATACCCCGAACAGCTCTAAAATAGCTGCCCTTTTAAGCGTTGAAGGCGGTGAAGCCCTGGAAGGAGAACTGGCGGTTTTGCGTATGCTCTTCCGCCTGGGTATAAGGAGTCTCGGGCTGACCTGGAACCAAAAAAATCAGCTGGCTACCGGCATTGGTGAAAATAACCCCCGGGCTGGGTTAACCACCTTTGGGAATCAGGTCATCCGGGAAATGAACAGCCTTGGTATGCTAATTGATCTCGCTCATATCAACTTGCAGGGCTTTTTTGACGTCTTAAAAATTAGCACTGTCCCGGTGGTAGTTTCCCATGCTAACGCCCGGTCCATCTGCGACCACCCCCGCAATTTAACTGATGAACAGTTGCGGGCTTTAAGAGATATTGACGGTGTAATTGGCATGAGCTGCTGCCCCGATTTTGTCGATTCAGATCATGCTACAAGCGATAAGCTACTTGATCACTTTGTCCACGTGGCCGATGTGGCCGGCGTCGATTACTTAGGTTTTGGGGCTGATTTTGACGGTATCCAGGAAGTAATAACAGGTTTGGAAGATGTAACCGGCCTGCCCCGTTTAGCAAAAGGGCTGTCAAAGCGCGGCTTCAGCCGGGATGAGATCGATAATATTACCCACAAAAATTTTATTAGGGTGCTGCAGAAAGTCTTGCCAGCTTAGTTTTAGAAGAAACACAGTGGGACTGTTCTGAACGTATAGGGTCAGGTCTTGAAATATAAGATTTGAAATGATAGAATTCCAGCATGGCCAGACCACTACGGATTGAATATCCAGGAGCAGTTTACCATGTTACCTCTCGTGGTAATGCAAGGTATATGGATATTACGGTTTCTTAGAGCCACGATTCCGGTAGTCAGAGAGCCACCCGTTTAGATGGCTCTCGACCACTTTCTCTTATTCTGTAATTCCTTTACGTTTACGCATAGATTCTTCCCCATCGATCATGATAGTGTAAGAATCGTGAACTATACGGTCAAGAATGGCATCAGCCAGCGTGCTTTCCCCAATTTTGCCGTGCCAGCCGGCAGGTGTGAATTGAGAGCTGAAGATCGTTGATCCTGTTTTATGTCTGGCTTCAACGATTTATAGAAGGTACCTGGCTTCTGTGTCGGAGAGAGGCACCAGCAACCATTCATCCAGGATCAGCAGACTGACCTTCTTATACTGTTTCATCACATTTTTGTAAATACCTTCACCGCGAGCCACTGCCAGCTCATTCAGTAAATCCGGTAGACGAATATACTTGACAGTGTAGAAGTTGCGGCAGGCAGCGATTCCGAAAGCGCTGGCAAGATAGGTTTTACCGGCACCTGAAGCGCCAAGGATAATTAGGTTATATTTCTCTTGAATGTAGCTACAGGTAGCCAGGCGGGCAAGCGGCGCTTTATCCAGTTTTCGGTCTGAATGATATTCGATGTTTTCGATACAGGCGTCGCTTTGCAGAAATTCAGCCCTGCGGATCAGCATACTCAGACGGTTATTCTTCCGCCTTGCCCATTCCGTATCTACCATAAGGCTGAAGCGTTCTTCAAAGGAAAGTGATTCAAAAGAAGATTCCTGCAGTTGATGCCGATATGATTCTGCCATAGCAGTAAGGCGCATTTCATTTAGCTTGTTGATTGTGGTAGCGTTGATCATTTCCCATCCCTCCCATAGTAACTGGCGCCCCTGGTAAGGCCATGGTCGGCAGAGTCATCTGTTACAATTTCTTTGGCAGCGGCAACTTTATCTTGTCCTGTCGTCAGGATGGTTTTGATGTTTTTGTAACCGGGTCTTGGTGTGTAGGTTAAGACTTTTGCACATGCAGCTTCAAGCCTGGGGATGGAATGCTTGTCTGCCAGCTTCAGAAGGGCCATACAGCTCTTGTAGCCCTGCTGTTCCAACTTTGTGAGAGGAGACAGTATCGCTTTGACAGTAATAGCTGCACAGGGCCCAATGCTTTCACCCCAGGAGATGAAGCGAGCGGTATTCCATTGAGTATATGTCTTGTGATCCTCAGGCATATGGTCAACAACCGTGCTGTATTGCCCTGACCGCCCGTGCAGCCTGGGGTGTGAACAGATTCGCAGGTTGTTAAAGAATACTTCGATGACATTGTGAGTCATCCGCACATCGACTTTATGCTTGATGTATTCGTAAGGAACGCTGTAGTGCATTTTATCGACGGATATGTGATAATTGAACTGGACAGTGGCAATCTTCCAGGTTGCCAACTCGTAAGGGGTAGCAGGCAACGGTAATAGCAGCGGCTTTTCTTCCTCCAGGAAGACACTAAGCCTGCTGCCCTCTTTCTTTTGAAATGGTTTGCTGTTCATTATCTCTAACTTTTCTTTAATTGCCTTATTCAGTTCGATCAGGCTAAAGAATTTCTGGTTGCGTAAAGCAGCAATAATCCAAGTCGATATGATCTTTACAGATCCTTCGGCACTGGGCTTATCCCTATTATCCCGAATTCGGGATAATAGGGACAAAAGAAGATAAGATAAAAATTGTTAGCCTCTTAGATGATAGGGGGGTTTTCTTAGTTAAAGGTGCTGTGGAACAAGTGGCAAAGGATTTAGTTGTTTCAAAATATACGATATACAACTATCTCGAAGAAGCACGCGTAGCTAAGAATAATGATTTATTATAACCAAGCATTAGAATTAATAATGACAAGGAGAAGTTGATTATGATACCAATTCAAATAAATTCAGATGATGCACCAGCAGCAGTGGGGCCATATTCACAATCTATAAAGTGTGATAATTACATATTTGCGTCAGGACAATTACCCTTACATCCTGAAAGTGGTCAGATAGTATCTGGTGGTTTTAAATCACAAACAAATCATGCGCTATATAATTTAGAAAAGGTATTAATAGCTTCAGGATCATCATTAGATTACGTTGTTAAGACCACCGTTTACTTAACAAACATGGATAATTACTCCGAATTTAATGAATTATATACAAAATGTTTTGGCAAAAGTAAACCTGCTCGAACATGTATTGAAGTAAATCGGCTGCCCAAAAATGTTCTTATTGAAATTGACGCAATTGCTGTTGCCCCAGATAAATAGCTTTTTTCACGGCTCATGCTAACAAACTTAAAGAATTTAAGTGTAAAGCAATTGTAAATAATTACTTATATTATAATTTACAGGCTCATGAATATCACATACTTAAATCAAAAACTGAAGATTATTACTTGATATTAATAATGTAATCGTCTGCTGTCTGGTCAGAAGCCTAGTACTAAAAACAATTTAATAGAATGTCACATTGTTTGTAGTTGGAGGGTTTAATGTGGATTTGAATTCAATAAGAAATGAATTCCCGATACTATCTCACTCAACTTATCTAGATAATGCTGGAATTGCGCCCATTCCTTGTAGAACTATAAATGCACTCAAAGAATTTCTTTATATGTACAATTATGATGATGGCATTCTTAAACCATTTATGGAGTTCATGCCAAACTTACTTAATGAAATAAGAGATGAATTTGCTTTACTAATTTCGGTAAAAGTACAGGAGGTATTACCTGTTTCTACTTCGTCAGAAGGAATAAATATAATTGCTAACGCAATAGATTGGAAACCAGGAGATAATGTGATTATCAATGACTTAGAATTTCCATCGAATTATTATCCATGGATTAATTTAAAAAGAATGGGAGTAGTCGTAAGGGTTGCCAAAAGTCAAGACGGGCGCCTTAAGCTTAACGATATAGCTTCATTGATCGATAAGCATACTCGTGTAATTACAGCAACTCACGTTGCTTATATGACAGGATACCGAATGGACTTAAAAGCACTATCAAATTTCGCGCGCCCTTTAAATATAATTACAGTAGTAGACGCGACACAGTCTTTAGGGGCGATTGATTTAAATGTTAAATCTGAAGGTATAGATGTTGTCGCGGCGTCTGGTTTTAAATGGCTCCTCTCACCGATAGGAACTGGTTTGTTATATATTCGAGAAAATTTGATAGAGAATCTTAAACCAAAGTATGCGAGTTGGATGAGCCAAAGCGATATGAATGCAAAAGGTTTATCGGATATTAACTTTGCTTGTGATGCAAGGAAATTTATGTTATCGGGGAACTTTGACATGGCTGCTTATGTGGGTATGATGACATCTTTGCGGTGGATATCCGAATTAGGAATTGACAATATTGAAAAACACGTTTCATCATTTACACATAAGTTAATAGATGGTGCAGTCAGTTTAGGATTATTCTCAAAAACTTCGAATGATAATAAAGAACGAGCAGGCATAGTAGCTATATGTGTGAAAAATCCTGATAAAACTTTGTCTAGGCTTAAGAAAAATGGAATCCATGGGGTTACAAGGTTGGATGCCATACGACTGTCTCCCCATTTTTTTAATACTCAAGAAGAAATTGAAAGAGTTTTAAATGTACTTGAACGAGAATGATGACACAATTATGTAAAAATATAATAATTAGCCTAACTCAGGAAGGTGCTTTCATTGGAAATAGAATTTATTAAAACGGATGTACTGATAATTGGAAGTGAAGGTGCTGGTGCCCGTGCGGCAATTGCAGCTTGTGAAAATGGGGCTGATGTCGTAGTGCTATCTAAAGCATATCAAGGTCGTTCTGGTGCAACCATAACTGCGCCTGGGGATTATGCATGTGATAGCAAGACTCTTTTTGAACTTGGTATTACAGGTGCAAACCCTTCAGATACAATAGATAAATTTTATGAAGATATAATGATCGGGGGTAAGTATCTTAATATACCATTACTTGCTGAGCGGCTAGCAATTGATTCAGGAAAAAGATTAAAAGATTTACTTAATTATGGCGCAAAATTTACTGTTGTTCATCAATACGGAGGTCACACTTTACCAAGAGGAGCTTGTGCTGGTAAGGTTGGAAAAACAGGAGTTAATATTATGAAGGCATTAGGGAGTAAAGCAAAAGTATCTGGAGCAAGGTTATTTCAAGCTTGTTTTACGATAGATCTATTGTTTGAAGATGACATTATCTGTGGGGCAATTACATGGGATATTAAATCAGGAAAACTTATTATTTTTGAAGCGCCTTCTGTAATAATTACTACTGGAGGCTTTGCACGTATATGGGGTCGCACCTCTAATCCAGAAGAGTCAACTGGTGACGGAATAGCCATGGCGTTAAGAGCTGGCGCGGAATTATTAGACTGTGAAATGGTGCAGTTTATTCCATATGCATTAGTTAAACCGCCAGCAGCGGAAGGACATATTTATTTTTCTATTGAACTTCTGTCCCTTTTAAATTCATATCTTCGGAATAGCGATGGAGAAAGGTTTATGTACCGTTATGATCCTGAAAGATTGGAAAGGTCTACAAGAGATTTTTTGTCATTAGGCATAGCTTCAGAAGTTAATCAAGGAAGAGGTTGTTCTAGTGGCGGAATTAAAGTTGATATTAGCCACATCCCGAAGGAAACTTTAGAACAGCTAGTCGAGAATATGTTCCCCAAATGGAAGGTGGGGGCTTTTTCTTTACCTAAGTTTGGCTTTGATCCTTATCAAGATGCTATGGAAATCGCACCAGTAGCTCATTACTGTAATGGTGGCATTAAAATAGATACAAACTGTTGTACGAATATCAAAGGTCTTTATGCTGCCGGTGAAGTTGCAGGGGGTGTACAGGGAGCAAATCGTCTTTCAGGTTGCGCCATTACTGAAACCCAGGTTTATGGAGCCATCGCAGGTAAGGAAGCTGCGAATCATGCATTGAAATATAGATGTAAACCCTTAATACCCAAATATCAAGTAGAAGAGGCTAAAGATTTGATAAAAATATTTTTTGAAAAACAAAAAAGGCTGGATACTGTATGGAGTATCCGCAATAAAATACACGAGCTTGCGGATAAAAATGTTGGGGTTTTGAGGGAAGCAACAGGTTTGCAGGATACCTTAAAAAGTTTAAATAACCTAAATAGAGATATTTTAAATAATTTAAGAATAGACACCGAAGAACTGCAATGTAATTATGAGCTCATTGCATCGATGGAAGCAATAAATATGTTAAAAGTATTAGAAGGTGTTGTAAAAGCAGCGCTGATTCGCAAAGAAACCATAGGATCGCATAACCGAACAGATTTTCCCCAAAAAGATATTCAAAATTATCACACAATATTATCAAAAAAAGGGTTAAATACAATTATTAAAAAACAAGTAATATTAAAAAGCAATATAGGATGAGACGCTTTATAAACTACTTGGTTGGCAAAAGTCGGTTAAAGGTATTAATACATTAATTACAACATAAAGGTAAGGGAGGAAAACATGAAAATTAAAGTCAAGGTCCACCGACAAGCACCGGGACAAGTAGTAATTTTCAGAGAATACATTGTTCCCTTTAAACAAGGAATGAGTGTGCTAAATGTACTAAAATACATAAGAGATTACCTCGAGCCAGGATTAGCGTTTTATGGATCTTGCAGAGTAGGGTTGTGTACGGGTTGTTTAATAAAAATGAATGGTAAACATATTTTTGCTTGCAGTACACCTGCGATAAATGGAATGATACTCGAGCCTTCCGATAAACATATTCACTTGAGGGATTTATGTGTAGAGCTAAATTCAAATCAAATATCTTAGAATTAGAATCTTAGTGAGGTGGCTTAATTTGATTGTACTTTAGCTTTTATAACGATATCTAGAATATGCAAAGCGATGTGTTATCGTGCACGGGGTATTATGACCAAGCCTTATGGAGTAAAAAGAAGTGTATTGTTATCTTTCAAATTAAAGCGGCCATTGGTTTTCAAAATACTCTGGTTCAAAACTGAGTCATTATCTGCCCAATTATCATAATACCGCAGACAATAGCTGCATCTTTTGCACAATGTCACGGTTTTTTGGTCAAAAGCTGCTCGATCATTTCCAATCTTTTTTCCAGAAAAAACAAGGAAGCCATCTCCTGGCATTTAATAGAGATGATCCCGAAGTCAAATTCATCCTGATGTTCAACTTGCCACTGTTCGGCCTATATTTTTAGGTCTTCTAAGCCCATATTTCGCAGGTTCCCATAATCGTATTTTATGACTGCAGTTACATGAGCAAATATTTGTTGAAAAAGCAAAAAGATCTAATATTCTAAAAAGGTACTTTTACACCCGATGTCGAATTTAACCTTAAGCCTGAGACATCGAGGAGAGCGGACATGAGTCGCAACAAGTACCGGGGTAACAATGGCTACCCATTTAAAGCCGGATTCAACCCTAAACCGAAACAAGTCTTTCGGTATAAAACAGAAAAGATCTTAGGTTCGCTCTACCTTACCAGACCCTTGCTGGAAAGAATGCAGATCAAAGCGATCATTGACAACATCATCCCAGAGCGCAAAGAAAACGGCCAGATTGTTACTACCGGTGAGGTCTCAG
>JAWSUE010000022.1 GCA_033549065.1 Bacillota bacterium | reverse complement strand
ACCCGCAGCTTTTTCTTTTCCTGCACCATAGTAAGGCTCCTTTCTTTTTCCATGCCAGCCTGATTATTACCCCTCAAGTAGAGGTAAAACCCCAATATGGGGTTTTATATTAAGTAGATGTAGTTTTACTTTAAATATTCATGAAGTACCTGCCTTGCTTGGCAAATATAATTTTGTACATAAAAACACTAGGTTCCAACAAACCTTCAGGCTTCACCTCGGGAATAAACCTCGCTGACCATCAACAGCTGTACTCAACCGTCTCTAAAGACAACTCTTTCCAACTTCTGACCAGTTCCTTAAATTCCTTCGTGCAGGTACTCCAATGTTTCCTGGCTTGGTTAAAGTTTCACCCTTAACTTTTGCCTTTCCACTCTGGCGCCTTGCCACATGCTGACGCTCTTGGATAGTTCCAGTTTCCAATCAAAGCTTACGCCCTTCTTTTCAGCTGGTTTTTCCCTTTGTGTCAGACACGGCTAACCTTCCAATTTCTTAGAACCTAGTTTGTTAAGTATAGCATAGGTTTGCTGAAGTGTCAAGGAAATTTATGAAAATATTCTAATAAAAAACCACCCGATCATTATGCCCTTAAGAATCAACTTTATAGGTAATGCACTCCAGAACCCGAGGGTAGCACCCACACCGGATCTGATCGCTTGATCGGTACGGCGTCTGAAGATAAAATCGGCTAAAGCGGCCCCGAGGAATGGCCCGATTAAAAGACCGATCGGGAAAAATAGTAATCCGACTAATAAGCCTATAGCGGAACCCCACATGGCAGCCCTGGAGCCACCAAAATATCGGCTGCCAATGGCAGTTGTCAGATAGTCAACTCCAATCACGGCTAAAGCCAGAATTATTTGGCCGATAAAAAAGGAGAGACTGAGTTCATCGAACCCTGCAATTAAACCATAGATAACTATACCGACGACAAGCAGAGGCGCTTCTGGAATAATCGGCAGGACAGTACCAACCAGACTGGTTAAAAAGAAAATAGAAACTACGATAATTGCTATTGTATCGCTCATCAAATACCTCCGGATATTAAATTATATTCGGTAATCTTCTTCATTTGCAAACACCTCTATTTATTGATGCCATGAGCAACTACAGGTTAATTAGCTGACTTTTTCAGAGCGCCAGGCAATCTTGCCGCCAATTACAGTCATAAGGCATTCTATATCCAACAGCTCTTCCGGGTTGATTTCCAAAGGGTTTTTATTAACAACAATAAAATCTGCCAGTTTGCCTGGTTCAAGAGAACCTTTCAATCCTTCCTCAAAGGTGGCATAAGCGCCTGCCCTGGTATAAGCCTGCAATATATCTTTTACATCCAATCTTTCTTCAGGCTTCCAACCGCCTTCAGGTTTACCTGAAACATCCTGCCTCTTAACAGCCCCGTAGATTGAACGAAACGGATCTGCCGGTTCAGAAGGTGCATCAGAGCCGGCTATTACATTAACGCCGTTATCAAGAAAGCTGCGGCCGAGGTAAGCCTTTTTTACTCTATTGCTGCCGATCCGCTGTGGAACCCACTGCCACTCATTAATAAAAAAAGTTGGCTGTATATCCGCTATTATGCCAAAGCGGTTCATTTTTCCCAGGTTAGCCTCATCAATCATGCTGCAGTGAATGATGCGGTGCCTGAGATCATTTCGGGGATGCTTCTGCTGTGCTTTTTCAATAGCGCCAATGGCATTGTTTACTGCTCTGTCTCCGATGGCATGCACGGCAACGCTAAACCCGTTTTCATGGGCTCTGGCAACCAGCTCTTCCAACTCTTGTTTTGAAATAGTTTCTATACCCCTGTTACCGGGCTCATCTGCATAATCTTCTTCCAGGGCAGCAGACCTGGTAAAAAGTGCACCGTCAGCAAAGATCTTCAGGGGCCCGATCTTGCCAAACCGGTAGCTCTTCAACTGCTCTCTCTGTTCGATCAGTTGGTCAAGCCTGGAGATATCCGGCTCAAAGGCTAACCTAAGCGCCCAACCCTGTTCACCGGCTAGTGCATCAAGATCTTCAAGCAGCCGGAGCGGTTCTGTAAGAACAGGAAAATCATCATTGGAAACAACCGATGTAAAACCCAGGGAACAAAGTTGTTTAACAGCCAGGGCCAGGGCTTCACGTTCCTCCAGGGGAGTCAAACGCGGAATAGCTTTTTCTAACAGCTTCATCGCATTTTCGAATAAAGCTCCGGTTGGTGAACCTTCACTGTCTTTCTCTATATGTCCGCCAGCAGGTTCTGCTGTGTCCTTGTTTATCCCGGCCTTTTCCAGCGCGGCAGTATTGGCCACCAGCGAATGCTCTATGGCCTTACGCACAACAACCGGATTATCAGGGCTGACTTTGTCCAGATCATGCCTGTTCAGTGAACGCTGCTCTACCAGGTGATCTTCATCAAGCTTCACCGCTATAATCCACTGCCCGGGAGCGCTTATTTCAACCTCATCTTTGATTATATCTGCAATTTTACCAATCGAATCTATCCCGCCTAAATTAAGCGGTGGACACAGCAGGTTCCGGCCCATCCACATCAGGTGTAGATGGCTGTCAATCAGGCCGGGTAAAATAGTATAACCCCGGCAATTAAGAACGTCTAATCCTTTAGCTGCGTAATGTTCCAGGTTCCTGCCATCACCTACAGATATAATCTTATCTTCTTCAACAACCATAGCTATGGCATGCGGTTGTTTCTGGTTCATGGTTATTATGTTGGCGTTTCGGACTAGCAAGCCGTTCATTATATAACCTCCTGGGTCCCATATATGTTTATACACGGTGTATATAAAGTTATTTATAAGAGCGTCAGTCAGCGATGAAAATCAATTATAAGCTGGTCTCTAGTAATAGCTGTAAAAAATTCTTCCGACCAGATTTCAACGCGCTGAGGTTCTTTAATAAAGGGGAATATATCACTTTTTGCTTTAATGTAATTAATCTCCCGGAACTTGTTGAGAAGAAACCCTATAACCCCTGCACGATCAATTTCTGTACTGGCATCCAAATGCCCTGACTGCTTCATCCTGTCCGCAAGGTAGTGTATTTGAAGCGGGGTTTTCTGTGAGATGAACCAGACATAGTCGTAAAGATCTCTCCCTTTAATTCTCCCCCCTCCCCATTCACGACACAACAAGGCGTGAACCTTGCAGGCAAAAAGGTATGGCGTAGCCATCAGGCGAACATTAAATGGCACAGGATTTAAGTGGTACTTAACGCTATACTCAGCCTCGCCCGGAGGGTTAGTGTCTACTTCAAGTTTTACCTTTAGGTTCTCAGTCTTTGCCGGTCGGGGGAATAACCCTTCTCTCAACCCTATCTTAAGAAAATGAATTTCAGTCCCGGCCTTTATAAATGCTGACTCAATCGCTGTTGATAGGCTTTTTGCTTTTTTACTTACGTCTACTATAAAACCAAACGCACTTAATTCGCTTACTACATGTTTAAGGTATGGATCAAGAGTAAAATCCGAATCTGAACTATCAAGTGAAAAATCAAGATCTTCAGAAAAACGGTCCAAACCGTAAAAAATTCTCAGCGCAGTTCCACCGTAAAAACAAGCACGATCAAAAAAGTTACTCCTATAGAGACCGAGCAGGGCAATTTCCTGAATAATTTCTCTCAGCGCTTCACGGTAATCATCCGCTGTTATACATTTGTATTTACTTAACATGTCATTTACAGCACTATGCATTATATTTTTCCTTTTCGAGCCAACGGGCAAATACATTTGTTACTTTTTTGCCATAACCTGGTGCCAAAGCCTTAATAATTTCAAGATCTAAGCTTTTCAAACTATCTGCCTCAACCCTTAAATCGTCATAGATCAGTTTGCTGAGGCCGCTTAAAGTTGTAACCTGGCGATGCTGGTAAAGAGTGTCACAAATTGCCTTCTCAGCTGTAGCAATTAGAAAGGGGTGGCCTTCTTCTTCCAGTCTTCTATATTCTATGAAATATACTGCTTCAGGGATATGGCGATATAAGAATGTACCAACAGGAGTCTTAAATCTTTTGTTTTTATTCTTGCCATAGATTGCCGAAGTGATATTAAGAACTCTTTCCGGAATAAAACCATAGTAAGCAAGAGCAGATTCAAAAGAGACATAAGATGGGCCGGCGACTATGTTGGCAAGCGTTTTTAGCGAGAATGGTGTTTCACTTCCAGCCAGATAAAGACCGCGGCGAATATGCAAAAGCTGTCTGGAATCCAACATCCTCGTCAGCTTTGACCGTGGCGATGCATATTCCTGCAAAGATTCCTTCACAACTAGTTTGTCCTGATAAACCTGATCATACTTAATCATAGCACTTTCCTCCGTTAAGTATGAATTTATCATACTATCCGGAGAAAAGCAAGCAGTAATCTCCGGGCACATTATTGCCTCCAACCTGATTGTGTTGCCGGCAGATACTTTCTTCCACAGTTCGGGAACTAGGCTATAACGCCCAATCAAGTTAACCGGACTCGCCGCATTAATTTCAGTATTAGTCGAGGCGGGAGTTTTACTAAAAAAATGCAGAAACAGCTGCATTCAGGCCAGTAGGCCAAATTTCCTTCCCGAACTAGGGTTTATTTTAATAGTGGTCCGGCCATGTAGAAATTTAATTACTGCTAAACTTATATTTCATTTCTAAATTAACCTACTGTTTTACTGACTGTAGTGTAGTGGATATCAAACTAAGTAGTCTGGCCATAAAGAAGAATCAACCTGAAAAATGTAATATTTCAAGACCTGACCCCCATGCTGCTGGACCCCCATGCTGTAAGGGAAACAAATATTAAGGATTGGCAATATAGTACAATATGTTCTGACGTTGTACACTTTTATAGCTCACGGAGATCAAAACAGAATCTGGCAATATCAAGACGGCCCAATTGTGCCCCTCCGAGCCAGAGTTGCATGATTTTATTGTCCCGCCAATGTTTCTCGATAGCACCTTCTCGGCTATAACCAAATGATGCCATCAGCTCCATCGCTTTATTGGCAATCTTCACGCTCACATCTGCAGCATATACCTTAGCAATTCGAGCACGGGCAAACATCGCTGCTGACCAGCGGTCGCCATAGATATCAGGGTGATCAAACATATAAGCTGTATTAAGCACATAAGTTCTTGCTGTCTCAATACCGATAAGCATATCTGCAAGAATTCCGGCATTTATACTATGTTCTTTTATTGGCTTTCCGGCTACAAAGCGTTTTGTTGCATAATCGGATACAATTTCTATTATATTTTGAGCAGATCCGACTGACATTGCTCCACTGATAATTGAGCCTGCTACCAGGTTCTGATGCAGCAGTTTAGCATCATCACCGGGACCAGCCACCCGGTAGCTTTTCGGAACTCGTACATTATCAAAATAAATGGTGCAATTTCTATCTGCCTGCATGCCGGCCTTGTTCTCGAACTTGCCAAAAGTAACACCATCAATAGGATAAGGTACATAGATGAGGGCAATGCCATCATCACCAAGATCGGGGGCAGTAGTGCATACTGTCAGGTATAGTGATGCAATCCCGCTATTGCTGGCCCACTGCTTGACTCCATTAATAACCCATTCATTTCCTTCAAGTCGCGCTTTGGTACGGATTGTCCTACCCTTTATCCGGAGATTTTCGATATCACATCCACCTTCCGGTTCGGTCATAGCAAAACAACCAAAATGTATTTTGTCTTCTCGAAAAACTGCAGTTAATTTTTTAAGCAGATCTTCTCTTTTGTATGGTTCGTGTTGTAGGGGAAATACTGCCCATGATGTACATGCCAAGGCCACTGCAATTCCACTATCGCCACGTGCTATTTCCTCATTAAAACCGCAATTACTAACTAAAGAAGGTGCCCTTTTTGACACAAGAATAGGTTGTACCCCATATTCTAAGAGAATCTTATGAAACAGGGGCTCAATATATTCTGAATGATGAATATCATTATCAAAATATTGCCTTACCGGGATAATATCATTTTCAACAATTTGTTTTGCCATAGCTCGCACCAGCTTATATTCTTCATTTGCGATTTCTTCTATACCTAAATGATCAAACACTTTGACAACCACCTTTCCTTTTACTTCAATGCGAAGCTTTTTATCACAGCAAGTTTATTGTAGATAAGGATTTGCGTTTCTGCCTGGAATAGTGGATAAGGAGTTATGTTAATGCTAGGGTTAACAGACAAGGTTTTTGCTTTTTTCTATTTTAATAATACATTGCTCCTTTGCGGCAGGTCAAGCTAACCCGACAGAAAATATCAAGTCTGACTCCAAACACATTTAAAACTCATAGCAGATTAATATCGGGGTTCCACGAAAAAAGTTCGGAAATAGGAATATATGATTTTACCTGGTATTTAGGTAGTATTCATTTTCTAGGGTATAATTTGTACATCGTTCTTAGTTTTCTGAGGAAGAATCATAACATGAATTATAAAGCAGTATTTTCCGCCAAAACAGGGCATTCAAATAATTAATCAGGCCAAAGGAGTTAAGTCATGAATTCACCAAAAGAGATCATTCGGGAATATAACAGCCAATTGAGCAAAGGGATGATTCAGGCAGCCTACAAATATATCATGAAATTCATGTCTGATTTGAGCATATATTTAAAGAAATTACATCCAGATTATACCGTTAGTGCCTTATATTATGGTTACATGGATATGACATACTTTGCCTTTACTCCTGATGATTTACGAAACAAGAAGCTGAAAATTGCTATTGTTTATTTACACGAACAAAGTAGGTTTGAGGTTTGGCTTAGTGGAAACAACAGATAAATTCAGGCTCATTATATCAAGTTTATGAGCCTTAAAGATATTGGGGGATATAAGCTTTCACAGGTTATGCCTGGAGTGGATTCAATTATTGAGGCAATCCTGGTTGAACAACCCGACTTTGATCATCCTGAAGAACTTAAAAAACAAATCGGAAATAAGGCAACTCAATTCATAGATGACATTAATAGAATACTAGAATAGTTGACATGTCGCATATTACCCTTCTAGTAGAAGCCGATTAAGAGCCTCATAAAAGACAAATTGGCATCGAAATAGCCGTAAGAATGAGACATGAAACAGCTTCATATCACGTAACTTGAGGGAGGTATTTTAAGATGATGCTTACAAGAACTATTGATACATGGATAGGTATAGAGGCAACCCCTGATCGTATTTGGGAGGCGTTAGTAGATTTTCCCAGATGGAGTTTATGGAATTCTTTTATTCCATTAGTAGAAGGTAAATTACAAAAAGTTATGAATTCAATCCATTTTTTTGTTTTTCAATTTTGTAAATGCAGTCTTAAATGCAACGCCGATTGCATTAATTAGGAGAATTTAATGAAGGATAGTGCATTTACTGCAGCCACATATGACTTGTTCATGCAGACACTTGATCCCCTGTTGATCAAGAATTGGAGGCGCCGGCTTTGGAATAAAGTAAAGCCTCCCTGCATATTAGAGGCAGGAGCAGGGACAGGTTTAAATATCCCGTTTTACCAGTCAGATTACGAAATAACAGCCCTCGACAAAAATGAATACTTTTTGGAACGAGCCCGCCACAAAGCACGGAATAGTGGAGCAAAGGCTAGGTTTGTATTAGGAGATGTTCAAGACCTGCCGTTTCCTGATAATACTTTTGACAGCGCAGTTACTACTTTTTTATTCTGTCAGCTGGCTGACCCTCTCCGGGGTCTTAAGGAACTGCGAAGAGTTCTGAAGCCGGGCGGACAGCTTTTACTGTTGGAACATGTCCGCCCAAAAGGAAAACTGGAAAGTCTGATCAGCTCCCTATCCGAACCGATTTACCGCCTGACCGGTGAACAGATCGCCCACGATACCGATATTTTTGTAAGAAAAGCCGGATTTACCAATATTACCACCGACCCTCTGCTCTTGAGTATTATTAAAATTATCGAGGCCAAAAAAAGTGTATTAGAGGTGAGAAGATGGAAACGATAAATAACATTGAGTTAAGAGATGAAAGTATTTATCCTGACGAAAATGTACTGCGGTCAGTTTTAGGTGGTAGTTATGAAGCATATACCATGCTGCTAGAAATGTTTAACAAGAATGAAATGGTATATGAGTGGAGATATTATCGTGATGGAAAAGCATGGTTATGTAAAGTGCAAAAAAAGAAAAGAACCATAGTATGGATGTCGGCATGGAAGGGATATATGCAAGCAGCTGTATATTTTCCAGAGAAGTACTTTGAAAAATTATATCAATTAGAGATTAGTGAAGAAATGAAGCAGAAAATCAAATCAACAAAG
>JAWSUE010000021.1 GCA_033549065.1 Bacillota bacterium | reverse complement strand
GTACCCGTGGTCGTTATTACGATCTTTCAGGAGCTGTGCGCGATATGGTGCAGAGTCATCTCTTTCAAATGCTGGCCCTGACAGCAATCGAACCGCCTGCTCAAAGCAATCCACATACTTTGCATATTGAAAAGATAAACCTACTTAAGACTATACAACTCTGGCCGGAAGGCCCCGTCAATGAGAAAATCGTTTTCGCTCAGTACCACGGGTTCAGAGCAGAACAAGGTGTTTCACCAGATTCTAAGACTGAAACATTTAGCGCGCTGAAACTTGCAATTGATAATGACCGTTGGAGGGGTGTTCCTTTCTACCTGAGAACTGGAAAAACCCTCGGAGAAAAAATAGCAAAAATAGTAATCCAGTTCAAGGTGCCATCCAATATTGACTCTCACATACTACCGGGTAGTTCTCTTGCTGACCGAACTAACCTACCGAATCTATTAACTTTGAAAGTACAACCCCGTGAAGGTGTGGTTTTCCAGTTCAATATCAAGAAGCCAGCCACTATTGGCGAAATTGTGCCAGTTGAAATGGATTTCTGTCAACCATGTGCCTTCCTGCTTAACACACCTGAAGCCTACGAAAGGTTGCTGACTGATGCCATAATGGGCGATAAGACCCGATTCACCGGATGGAATGAAATTGAATACACCTGGTCCATAGTTGACAACATCTATCAGCAATATTATAAAGCCGGCGCTTTTATGCATCAATATGAGCCTGGAAGCAATGGGCCACAGGCTGCAATAGATATGCTTAGTAGGGATAATCGTCGTTGGTGGGAATGATAGCTACTGTTTCCCCCTGATAGAAAGGAGTAATATCAGATGATTCTGTACGATATCTCCATGACCATTAGCCCGGATATAACAGTCTACAAAAACAGAGTTGAAAAAAAGCCCGTTTTTAAAGAAACCCGTAATTTTCTTAACAACTCTGTTTATGAAACAAGGATAGACATGGATCTGCATACTGGAACTCATATAGATATGCCTCTGCATCTTTATCCCGATGGAGACGCCTCGGATAAGTGGAATATTAATCAATTCTTAACCAACTGCTTGGTTCTAGATTTTACCGTCGAGAAGGGTGTGCCGTTAACAGATCAACATCTGGAAAAGAAACTCCATGACTTCAAGACCTCAAACCAACTTGAATTGAACGAAAAATCTATTCTACTTAAAACTAATAATTCCATACAGGAAAAATTTGATTTCAATTTTACTTATCTTGATCAATCCGGTGCAGCTTTCCTGGCCGAAAAATCTATTAGTGGGGTAGGCATCGATACATTAGGGATAGAGAGGAATCAACCTTGTCATGAAACTCATAAACTGCTACTAAAAACAGGAATATGGATTATAGAAGGTTTGCGTCTGCATGAAGTTCCACAGGGAGAATATATTTTAGTCATTTTACCCCTCAAGTTGCAAGGAGTTGAAGCAATGCCGGCAAGAGCAGTAATTTTAACTCCAGGCAGCATCTGTCTTTCCTGATAAACTTATTAGTGTAGGAGTGATTATTATGAAATTTGGGCCGGATAAATACCGTCTGGTAATCAACAATATACCTGAGCAAACAATAACGGAAATATTGGAGTATTTAAATGCTGAACAGGTAGTTAATCGAATCTGGGAACGTGATTACACACTATGGAAGAACGAACCCACAGAAATTAACAACCGGCTTGGTTGGCTGGATAGCTATAAACGTATGGCGGGTGCTTTACCTGAGATTGATATTTTTGTTGAACAGATCAGAAATGAAGGTTTTAACCAGGCGCTGCTGTTGGGAATGGGTGGCTCAAGTCTGGCTCCGGGAGTTTTTCGTAAAATATTCGGCGTTCGTAGCGGTTATATCGATCTGAATATTCTCGATAGTACTGATCCAGAAGCCATTGCCGACAAAGAAGAAAAAATAAACCTGCAAAAAACATTATTTATTGTATCTACTAAATCAGGTGGAACGATTGAAACTTTATCATTGATGAATTACTTCTATAACAGAGTCCTCCAATCTCTGGGCGCAAATAATGCCGGGCGCCATTTCATTGCCATCACCGATCCCGGAAGTGGGCTGGAGAAAACAGCTAAGAAGCTACATTTCAGAAAAATATTTTTAAATGACCCTGATATCGGAGGCAGGTATTCCGCTCTTTCATATTTCGGACTGGTACCGGCAAGCTTGATAGGGATGGATATTGTTACCCTGCTTCAAAATGTCGAAGAGTTCTCCAATCACGCCAGACTCAATAACAATCAGATTATTAATGTTAATACCGCTGCGCTATTAGGAGCAGTCTTAGGTTTACTTGGCAAAAATGGGCACGATAAAGTAACATTTATTTTTTCCCCAGATATTCAACCCTTCGGGATGTGGTTGGAACAATTACTTGCCGAAAGCACTGGAAAAGAAGGCAAAGGTCTATTACCTGTTGATGGTGAAAAACTAAAAAATTCTAATTGCTACGCAAATGATCGTCTGTTTGTATGTATTAGATTGGATCATGATTTCACGTATGCTAAAGAAGTCAAGGGATTAATAGAATCAGGTCAGCCGGTAATTCAATTGAATCTACAGAATTCTTATTGTCTTGGAAGAGAAATGTTTCGCTGGATGATTGCCACAGCTGTAGCCGGATGGTCACTTAGGATTAATCCCTTTGATCAACCCGATGTTGAGTCAGCAAAAATTTTAGCCCATGAAATGGTAACAAAATACAGGGAAACTGGTAAATTATATGTAATGGAACCCGATATGAGATTAGATAATATTGAGGTTTATTTCGGCGCACAAAAATTCACTGCCGGGGACCTTAAAGATATATGGCGTGGGTTTTTTCAAAATATTAATCCCGGTACAGATATACATAAAGGACGCAGCTATGTCGCCATTCAGGCATACCTTAAACCTGAACCAAATATTGAATCAGCCCTACAACGATTACGGAATAAAATCAGCACTCTTTATCAGATAGCGGTTACAACTGATTACGGGCCTCGTTACCTTCATTCAACCGGGCAGCTTCATAAAGGAGATGCCGGAAAGGGCTTGTTTATTCAGCTTACGTCGAAATCACCAAATGATATTCCGATCCCTGATCGCCCTGGCAGTGATCAGCATTCGATTAGTTTCGGTTTACTAAAAATTGCACAGGCAATTGGCGATAGACAGGCTCTTTTAAATGCCAACAGAAATGTGATTCGCTTCCATCTATCTGAAGATCTGCCTGCAGCAATAGATAAACTAACCGAAACGCTGCAATAAACTTTCTAAATAGCAGATTAAATCAAACTTTTTAACTTTTATTCTTCAAGTGAGACCATAATAATATAAAAGCTATCTACGTTAACATCATCTATCTATAAGTTTATTTTTTTGTTGTAACCAATTCCTGGCTACTCTGCTTATGTTTGGCATAACAAACCAAGTCATAAGCAAAACTGACAGCATAGTAAAAACGAGAGTTCGAATTGGAAGAGGCCAATCATTTAAAAACAATCCTATAGTATATGAAATAATCAATACAGTTGGGAAAAGCCCAATTTCTGTAAGCAGCGCCTGCTTCCATATTGGAGGAGGTGTTCCATAAGAACAGGCAGGATCGTGAAACCAGTACTCAAGCCCGGTTGCCTTGTCGATGTGTGGCTCACCTTCTATAAATTCGCGTGACTGATTGATCCAATACGCTCGCTCATCTGAATTCTGCCATGCATTAAAATGCTCGACAGTATCAAACCGGTAAATAATGGTATGTTCGCCTTCAGCTGTTGCCGGTCGAATGTATCCTGAACCCAGATGCCCCTGGAAATGCTCTGCAGCCTTCGCAATATCGTTTACCCAGGTTCTAAATTTGTTCTCAAGCCCAGGGCGAACTCGCCTTGACACTACAACTGTTATAGGTCCTTCTGTTTCCAATAATTATCACCTCAATTATCTGTCGATGTATTTTTTCAACAAATAAATGTTATACATTAGATCAAATTCTTCATTGAGAACGAGTACAACCAGAATCCGCCTGGCTTCTTTTGAACCTGACATAGTTGCAAGCGCTGTTTTTTCAGCTGAGCTGGTGTGCTCTTTACAAAAGAGCTACATCGTGCTCCCACAGGTTATTACGCAAAACAACCGGATCTGAGATCTTCTCCTCTAAGTATTATTTCTTGGGTAAATGGTAATACTTATTCTTAATCTTCCCCGGATCCACGCCGAACTTGAATGCAATAAGCGCGTAGATAATCAGGTAAAGCGTTCGCAGAGGGGATTCAGTTTTAAACTTACGGCTGCTGCTTATTAACGGACCTTTAAGCAAAATAGTCTTCCCTAAACTTTTCAAACGTGCGCTAAAATCAACATCGGCCATGATTGGCAAAGCATTAAAACCATTCAAATCCCGGAATGAGGATTTACGAACAAAGATACCGCGGTCTCCAAAATAAGAGCCGGTCAGCCGGCAGTAGAGGTTGCCACCCAGACTAAGCAGCCGATAGAAAAAACGATCACCTTCAAGCTGCATGGTAAAAGCACCGCCGATAATATGTGAAGGAATTTTTTTTAATCGGCTGATGCAGCCTGGTGTAAGTCGCGTATCAGCGTGCAGGAAAAGCAGGATATCACCCTCTGCTTTTTCCGCCCCTTTATTAAGCTGGGCAGACAAATCAGCTATATCGAGGACAATAATCTCATCAGTATATCGACGGGCTACATTCAAAGTATTATCATTACTGGCCCCATCAACTACAATCAGCTGTATATCCTCCGGCTCCCTCAATATGCTTTCCAGACAGGCCGGCAGTAGAGATTCTTCATTGCAGGTTGGAACAATCACTGAAATAATCAATTTATCTTAACCTTCTGGCTAACTTAATAAGATTTTTAAAAAGTGGTTTTTCTGAGATCTCGGAAAACCAGTTGTCAGTTGCTCTCTGAACAGCCATCCCAAGTGTAGGATAAACATGTACAGTTAAACCTATTTCATGGAGACGCAACCCTTTTCTGCGGGCCAAAATAAATTCGTTTATCAGTTCTCCTGCTCTCGATCCCAGTATATGAACACCCAATATTTTCCCGTAAGGAGATGTAATTATTTTAACCTTCCCTCTTGCCACTCCATCTGTAATTGCCCGGTCATCACCAGCAAATGTATGGTAGTAAACTCTATAACGGTAGCTGTGCTCACGGCACTCTTCTTCGGTTAAACCCAAATGGGCCAGTTCCGGATCTGTAAAAGTGGCCCAGGGGCTTCCCTGGTAATTGACACTGCTTTTAAACGGGAACAGAGCATTACGCACAGCGCCTTTTGCTTCAATTTCTGCTATATGAGAAAAACGCAAACCGCCGATGCAATCGCCTGCAGCCCATATATTACCGGCAGTAGTCCGTAGATATTTGTTTACTATAATGCCATCTTTTTTATGCCCAACGCCGGCTGCTTCCAGATTCAGCCCTTCAGTATTGGCCTGTCGTCCAAGGGCAATAAGTAAGTGCTGCCCGTAAAGTTTATCCTCGCCGGTTTCAACAGTCCAGCCCTGATCAAGCTTAATAACTTTATTTATCTTTGAGTTGAGTCTGATATCGACTCCCTCATTTATAAGCATTTCGGTCAGTTCCCGGGCAAGTTCCTCATCATCTCGGGGCAGAACTCTATCTCGCGATTGGAAAAGAGTTACTTTTGTTCCCAGCCGATGAAAGGCCTGAGCTAACTCAGTACCGATTGGGCCACCACCGATGATTAGCAAAGACTCTGGAAGATCCGGTAGATCCCAGACTTCCTGATTGGTCAGATACCCTTCACTTAAACCGTCAATTTCCGGGATGCGGGCTGAAGAACCTGTACAAAGAATAAATTTCTTCGCTGATATAACTGTGCTATCATCCAATATCAGGGTCTGGTTATCTTTGAAAGAGGGTTTACCATGATAGATTCGCACACCATAGCGATCCAGCAAACCTTTTGCCTTGGAAGCCCTGCTTGCCTCCTGCACAGTAGCCCTGACTTTATCAAATACATTTCCTTCTGGATTGCACCCGCATTCGTGCGCCAGAGAAGATAGGTGTAAAAAGGCTTTAGAGGGAACACAACCTGTCCATGAGCATTCTCCTCCGAGGCGATCGTCTTTTTCAACCAGCGCTGTTCGAGCTCCAACAGCACCTGCTGCTACTCCGGCGACCAGACCCGCTGCGCCACCGCCGACCACTGCAAGATCATATCTATCTTTTCTCATAAACAGCTTCCCTTCGCTTGATGTTATGTTATTATATAATGAAATTGCTCAATACTCAAAATGTTTTCTATAACGGAGAGAGATAATAAATGACTAAACACAGGTTTAACGATTTTAGATTGATATCAGGAAACCTACATAGTAATAACCTGAATAGTCTGCAGGTTAACCTGGGACGATTATGTAACCTCAGCTGCAATCACTGCCATCTGGCTGCATCCCCAAATTCAACAGAAGTTATGCCCTGGACTGTTATGGAGGAAATAATTCGCGTTGTCAAAAAAGAGGAAATTAGCACCGTTGATATTACCGGTGGAGCACCTGAACTAAACCCTAATCTTAAAAAGTTTATTGACGGGCTAATACCCTCAGGGGTTAAAATTCAGCTGAGGACTAACCTGGTAGCCATGTTAGAAAAACAACAAGTAGGTCTGCCTGAATATTTTAGCGAAAAGAATATTACCCTGGTAGCCTCAATGCCATGTTACCTTGAATCAAATGTACGGGCACAGCGTGGAAATGACGTATTCAAAAAAAGTATCGACGTTTTAAAGCTTCTGAATACCTTGGGTTATGGAACAGTAAAGAACCTCGAACTGGATCTTGTTTTCAACCCAGGTGGACCTTTTCTTCCAGGTTTGCAGGAAGAACTGGAAGTAATCTATCGTCGCGAACTTCAGTTGCGCTACGATATAGTATTTAATAAACTTTTTGTACTGACCAATATGCCTGTTGGACGATTTAAAGTTATGCTCTGCCAGAATGGTATTTTTAATGAATACCTTGCTCTATTGAAAAACGCATACAACAGGGAAACCCTTAAACAGTTAATGTGTCGAAGTCAAATTTCAATTGGGTGGGATGGAACGTTATATGATTGTGATTTTAACCTGGCTTTGGGTCAGCCGATTGATATAGAAGCTTCCAATATCTCATTTTTTAATCTCCAAAAATTAATTAATAGAAAAATCGTTACAGGCGAACACTGCTTTGGCTGTACAGCCGGATCAGGTTCATCGTGTAACGGGTCACTGAAAGCGAGTGGATAAATTGCGTTTAATCATATTTACCCGCTATCCTGAAGCAGGTCAGGTTAAAACCCGCCTTATACCTACATTGGGTATAGCAGGGGCAGCAGCACTTCACCGCAAAATGACAGAACAAACAATTACAAAAACCAGCTTATTCAAAGGTGAGATTGAAGTACGTTTTACCGGGGGCAATCTTAACCTGATGAAAAAATGGCTGGGTAACAATCTGCTATACCGAGAACAGATCGGTTCTAATCTGGGGATAAGCATGAATAATGCTATGGCTGACGCTTTTTTTGAGAAGAAAAATAAAGCTGTCATCATAGGAACCGATTGCCCTGGATTAAGACTGGATCATATCAACTCTGCATTTGACGAGCTTGACAGATCAGATCTTGTTTTAGGTCCGGCGCATGATGGTGGTTATTACCTGATAGGATTGCGCAAAATTCAGAAAGAGCTGTTTAAGGGGATTACCTGGGGAAGCGACAAAGTTTACCAACAGACCTTGGATGCTGCCGCCAGGCTGAACTTAAGAATAACTGAATTAAAATGCCTTGCAGACGTTGACAAACCTGAAGATTTAGCTTTATGGATAACCAGTGAAAATCTAACGGGGGTACTTTAATTTTATCTTCCAAAATTGAATTTATCAACCTGCCTTAACCGGATCAGATACAAATCCAGAAGTATTTCACATACTGCGGTGAATTTATAACTCTAATATCAGAAGGGATATGGTTATGGTTGCCGCGGAAAAACAAAAAGTCTTCATCGCCTGCTTCGTAAACAAAACCGCATCTCCCCTCACTTACATCGTTGTTAATTCGATTAACCCAATATATCTGATAGTAATTATAACATAATATCTTGATTTTCTTCTTGCCAAATCATGTTTCACCCAGTGTGTTGGATTCCGTAATCAATTTCAGGCTTCCTCTTGCTGTAAGGTTTTTTCCTTAGCGGGGCAGAGATACGAAGGTCGATCAAATCCTGGTAAACCTCAAGCATACGCTCTGAACAAAGTTCAGAAGAAATGATTGGAGCATTGATTAAAGACTGTTTTCTCATGTGAGCGTATAAATCTTTGTCTCTTATAAGTTTGACAATAGCCTCGGTAAAAGCGGTGAGTGAGAGTTCGGTTAGAATTCCATCTTCATTGTGATTTACCATCTCTGCCGGTCCGAAGGCACGAATTGCGACTACCGGAATACCAGCAGCTTTTGCTTCCCCTATCACCAAACCCTGGGTATCTGTTACAGAGGGAAAAACAAATATATCTGCGCTTGCATAACAATGGACTATTTGTTGACGGGACAATTCTCCGGTATAAATAACCTTATTCTCGATACCCATCTGCCGGCAGAGCTGACGTAAAAAACCTTCCTGTGGTCCTTTGCCTACAAGCACCAAACGGCAAGCGGGAATACTTTTTAATACCTCTTGAAATGATTTTATTAAAAATACAACATTCTTTTCTTTACCTAGACGTCCGACAAACAGGAGAACTTTTTCGTCTGATCCAACTCCGTAATTATTACTTAACCAGTTCCTGTCAAGATCTTTAAATTCAGCCATATCAATACCTGTTGGTATTTTAACAATAGCTGTTTCGATACCGATACTTCGAAGGTAGTTTTCAACCAATTTGGTAGGAGCAATGACTACATTGCAGCTATTTGAAAAGTTTCGGGCAATTGCTTTTATTACCATCTTCGAAGTGTTTTTGACGAATGGAAAATAATGCACATATTGTTCATATAGAGTATGGAAGGTAAAAACAAGGGGCAACTTATGTTGTCTTGCCGCCCTTGCACCTAACCTACCGAGCAGGAAAGGTGAGTGGGCATGTATAATATCAAGACCGAGATCCTCAATTTTTTGATTGATACTTGCAGACATAGGAATCGGCAACGAAAAATCGGCCATTGTTGGCCAGGGCACTGAAGCAAAGCGATACACACCTTCTTCATATATTTGCTGCATGCGGGGATAATTCGGACAGAAAACAAAAACAGAATGCCCGCGCTTGATGTATTCACGTGAGAAAAGTTCAATAGATCTAACAACTCCACTGCTATAGGGACGAAAACTATCAGTAAAGACGCCAATATTCATAGTTTACTCTCCCTAATCCAGTGCAGATATTTGTCAGCTACATTCTTATTAGTTCATAGGTTTTTTTATCTGAATCTAATTAACCTGGCGACAAATAAAACTAGAACCGCTCCCAGGAATGCAATAACGATCGTTGTAAGGTTGAAGCCGCTAATTGCATTGCTTATATTAAAGAGAGCACCCGCCAACCAACCACCGACCAGCGCTCCAATCACGCCGATCACGATATTGCCAATCAACCCAAATCCTCTACCTTTAACAACAATACCGGCCAGCCATCCAACAATTACACCAACGATTATCCATGTTAAAAATCCCACTTATTTCACTCCTTATTTAGATGTTCTTATTAGCTATCGTGTATTTTCGCAACAGTGTCTTCATGATCTTTTTGCTGTTTTCTCAACTCATCTTCCAGTTTTCTCTTTTCATCTTCTAAATTGGCATGCGCTTTCGCAGCGGCTTCTTCACGTTCTTTCTGCTGCTTTCCTAATTCGTCTTCCATTTTTTTCTTCTCATCTTCCAGGGTTTTTACGCGGCTCTGCAGCTCTTTTTTAAGACCGCGATCACCCTGAGAATTCACATAGTTATGGATGCTGCGAAAGATACCTAATGAACCCATAAACAGTGCGCCTGCAACTGCGGAACCGAGGATTAACATAAAAAGGGTTAGGCTAACTTGCCCAAAAAGATAATTTACAGTAACAACCTCATTATTAATCATCGCCGCTACAACAATAATCAAACCAAACAGTAGTGCCAGCACAAGAAATATCATTCTCATTTTTGCATCTCCTTTCTATGATCAGCTCTCTAATCGAACCGATCATAATTTTCCCGTTCAGATAGTAGATTGCGCCTCTTACCGCGAGGTGTATATCTGTAAGAGACGCAACCCTTCTGTCATTCGAAAAACAATTGACCCGACTCTTTTTTTCTTATCTTGCGTTTACATAATAACAAGGATAATGCTAAGATATCTATTAGCAATATTCAAATTTTTCTATATTTATTATTATTTCGCCGGGATGGATTTAGAAAGTTTCCATCAGCCTGATGTCAAATAACTCTTTCCCTGCTGCCTGCAAATTTATCTTTATACATACTCTCTTCTCGTAAGTATTACTCATTTGTTTGCCATCATCAGAAAACTGAAACACATAACTGCGATCAATCTTGAAGAACTCACCGATCTGCTCCAGTACATGGTTAATACTCTGTTTTAGCTGTTCTGAAGGCTGGCTTGCAAAAACAGAGGAT
>JAWSUE010000020.1 GCA_033549065.1 Bacillota bacterium | reverse complement strand
ATTGAAAAAGGTTACCTGGAAAACCCGCCTCCAAAAGAAAGGCCACAGAAGAAAAGAGGTCGAAAAAAGCAAGGCAAGGTCCGCAATCTTCTAAACCGCCTCAGTGAACATAAAGGCGAGGCCCTGGCCTTTATGTATGATGATAACGTCAGCTTTGACAACAACCAGGCTGAACGGGATATCAGAATGGTTAAAGTCAAGCAGAAAATATCCGGTGTTTTTCGCAGCGAACAGGGAGCAAAGATGTTCTGCCGCATCCGTGGCTACATTTCCATGGCCAAAAAGAATTCGATTCCTGTTTTAGATGCCATAAATGGTGCTTTGCAAGGTCATCCCTATATTCCCCAGGCATAATTTCATATATTTGATTTTCAAAGAACTGCTTGCTAACTCGTTAAGGGTGAGTAGTTACCAAATTATTATATAGATAATGAGTATAAATATTCTATTGTTTCATCAGTTGTAACTACATCCCCATATTTTGATTCAATATCAAACAAGCTAACTCGGTGTGGTATTTCATGACGATCCCCTACACATTCTTCAGGTATTATAACCCGGAAACCATGAGAAACAGCATCAACAACAGTAGCCCTGACACATCCACTGGTAGTACAACCTACTATTATCAGAGTGTCAGAACCTGCTGATATGAGTCTGGTAATTAAGGATGTTCCAAAAAAAGAAGAGGGAAAATTTTTCTTAATTACAGGTTCGTTTTCTAATCTACCCAAACGGTCATCCAGTGATGTCCATAGCGACTCAAAGATTAAATACTTATTGGATTCGATCTTTTCACCCCATATACCAGCATCTTTAATATCATTAAACCCATTCACCGTAAAGAACCTGGGAATATTATTATATCTTGCTGCATCCAATAAAAGTCTCGTATTCTCAATCTCTTTATCATAATCTGAACCTAAAGGGCATATTTTATGAGTAAACCCTTGTTGATAATCTACTACTAATATTGAAGGTTTCTCTCCAAAGCCAATTTTTTTTCCTATGCCTTTACTTTGGTATAATTTTTTCACTTGTTCCAAATAATCTTGCATATATTTCACCGCCTTATGAATATCACTATAAAATATGGCTTCAAGTAAATTATATGACTATCATCGCCTTAAAAATGCCATTTATTCACTTTAAATTAATAATTTTCTGGCAAGTAACGTGGGGTATTAACTAAAAGTTTTGGCTTATCTTTAACAATTACAGTATCTCCAAACATTAAACCGACATCTTTTTTCCATTCAGGATCAAAAACATCAATGTTTGTGCCAAAAACCATATTTTCCTGTAATATCATGCTTTCATCATATACTCTGCCTTCACCCGGTTTAAGAACAATCGCAGGAAATTCAGGAGATGCTAATCCATGTCCATGAAAACCTAATTCGAGATAGTCCATTCCGGCTTTTAGCGCAGGTTGGCGCGTGGCTTCGAGAACTTCCGCCAGGGTATACCCTGGTTTAAATTTCTCCAAAGCTGAATCAAGACACTGAATACAAATTTCACTGATTCGTTTTAATTGCTCAGGTGCTTTGCCAATAAATATTGAAAACTCAGCAGCGCTTAGATATCCTCCATAGCTGGTATGCATTTCAGTTAATACCAGATCACCTTTATTCAATGGCCTTTGCGTTGGTGATATATTCTGCTCTACACCATGCAAAAGGTGGCGTATCTTATCCGATCCCTCGATTGGTTCACTGTGAAGAAAATTGAATATTTCTGCTTCAGCTCCTGATGCTATCTGATTGTGCACCATAGCAGCTAGCACCTCATTTTCCCTAACCCCAGGTTTTGATTCATTAATCATAACTTTAAGAGTGCTAAGAGCAATAGCGCCTGATTTTTCTAGAAAACTAAGTTCTTCTTCACTTTTTATCATTCTTGCTTCGATTAATAATGATGTGCCATCAATGATCTGGACTCCGTCCATGGCAGCAATAAAATTTTTATAATCCTGATAAGTTCTGATATCTTTTGTGCTCTCGTTAATACCCCCAACAACTCCGATTCTTTTAATATTTTTCCATTTTGATTTAATTAGCTTGGCAACTTCCTCGGCACCAGTATTAGGTCGGACATCCCTAACCCAGTTCTGGGAAACTGCGAAACCGTTAATTGGTCTGTTCATATGGACAGGGCTATTGAATACGACCGGGTCTCCTGATAAAGGAAAAACAAGGTAACCGCCATGTCTACTGGCAATTTGTGTCATATATCTAATATTCGCCATCCCCATACTCCAAAATATGTCATTCCCCCACACCAGCAAACATTCAATGTGACGCGAAGCCATCTTTTCCCTAACAATATCCCAGCGTCTATTCCTTTCGTCAATACTAAGCTGGGGAAGATATTTCACAATCTCTGTATTAATATTTTCAATTTGCATATATAACCATTCCTTCCATTAAATAATATTTTGTTTATTGCACCTTTGATAAAACCAATATTCGATCGTCTGTTATTCTTTTACTATAATATTTAAGTAGATTAGGCCTTAACCCGATTTGATGGACACAGAGAATGGCTGATATAATCTATCCACCGGAGGTGTCCATAGTTGAGACGTAAAAGATATGATCAAGACTTCAAGTTAGAGGTCGTGAACCTGGTAATAAAGGATAACAGGCCAGTTGCCGCGGTAGCGAACGAACTGGGGATTCATTTAAACATACTCTATAAGTGGATCCGCCAAGTCAGCGAGTCTGAAGGCAATGCTTTCCCTGGCAGCGGCAACCTGAGACCTGAAGATGAAGAGTTGCGTAATCTGAAGCGAAAAATTGCTGACTTAGAAGAGGAAAATGCGATTTTAAAAAGGCCACAGTCAGTCTCAATAAACACCAAAAAAAGTCTTTGGCTTTATCTTTAAGCACCGCTTCGAATTTCTTAGTGGAGAAGATGTGCCAGGTATTTGCAGTATCCAGAAGCGGGTATTATGCCTGGTTACAGAGGTCGGAAAGCAGCAGATCAAGCAGCAATAAGAGATTATTAAGCGAAATTGAACGAGTCTACCGGAACTCACGACGAACTTATGGTTACCCACGGATTACCCGGCAGCTTAACAAAGAAGGCATTGTTTGCAGTAAAAACCGGGTCGCAAAACTGATGAGTAAAAATGGCATTGTTGCTAAAACCAAGCGTAAGTTTAAAGCAACCACTGATTCCAAGCATGCCTTTCCGGTTACCGGAAACCTTTTGAAGCAGAACTTTTTGCTGATAAACCGAATCAAGTCTGGGTTTTAGGTATCACTTATATTCCTTCCGGTGAAGGGTGGCTTTATTTAGCAGCAATCGTTGATTTGTTCAACCGTGAAATTGTCGGCTGGGCGATGGATCAAACCATGACCCGTGAATTAGTCCTAAAAGCTTTAAAGCAGGCTGTGGGTCGGAAAAGGCTGGCAGCGGGACTAATCCACCATTCAGATCAGGGTAAGCAGTATGCCAGCTTTGATTACCAGCGGGCTCTTAAAGATTTCGGCATCACGCCCAGCATGAGCAGAAAGGGCAACTGTTACGACAACGCCTGTATCGAATCGTTTTTCGGAACCGTGAAAAGAGAATTGATTTATGGTTCCCGTTTCAAGAGCAGAACGGATGCCCGCCTGGCGATATTTGAATACATTGAGGTATTCTACAATCGTGTTAGGCTGCATTCTACGATGAATTATATGTCACCGGTAGAATATGAGTTGTGTTTTCAAAGAGCAGCATAGCTTTATTATTTTAAGCAATCAATCGATATCTTGCCATTTACCGTGTCTACTTTAACGGGGTAATATCAATTTAACAATTCATTTTTCGATCATTCCTCCTTCCACAGATAATTTCTATATCATAAAACAATACCTGTGCATAGTTTATTAATTTGTACGATCAACTAGCTTTACCTTATCCAAGCTTGTTTTAGGTATAACTAATTCCCCATCAATGTATTCCAAATCGAACCACCACTTTTGGGTATATTCTGATGGATCAATATAATTATTTTTGCGAAGAAGATCTGCTCTTTTATTAATGCTTTTATAGAACTCATTAATATCCCCATCCCAGCTTGTGAAATGATGAGGCTGAGAATCTGGTCTATTCCATGGACATAATCTGGTACATTTCCCGCATACGCTCCCCTTTTTATTAAGCCTGCTAAACCGAATGCACTTTTCCTTATCCAACTTCCAAGTTTCATATCCGTTAAATAACTCCTTATTTCCAAAGCTAATTGCCCCTGATGGGCATTTATCTGCACATATTGTACAATTACTACAGTATTCCTGAAGGCCGAAATCAATAGGTTTCTCCGGATATAATGGAAGGTTGGTTAAAACTGCTGCAGATTTGAAGTTTCCTCCGAAAAATGGGTTTACTACCAACGACATACGACTGATTTCACCAATTCCTGCTTCGAGTAATAAAGGTGGCATTAAGTTAAGGTAGTTTCTCATATTGGATGCTTCCGCTTCATATCCCAGTCTCCGAATATAGTTGGCTACAGTTTCAGTCCATACAGCCAGAAGCTGATATGTTTGAATACTACATGAATCAAAGATCCAATCAAAACCGGAAGAAGCCAGCGTGGTTCCAAGATGTTTCCTTAAAACGAATACTATCGCATACTCAAAGGAAACATTAAGGGGGTTGCCAAATTCATCATCAAGGTACATAGCATATGAAGGGATCCGGCAAACACCCATCAAATCAGCTCCTAAAAAATAACCCAGGCTCTTAAAATGCCGGCTTAATACTTTAGGATCACTGGGAATAGGAGCTCTGGCAGGTGTAACGGCATTCTTTACTTCTTTTATTTTTTTTATGTGATTTCGTACCTCAAACAAGGCTGCTCCAATAGGATATTTCTCGATAACATGAACAGATTCTTTCTTGATTTTCTCGCCATAAACCCCTTGTTTTGCCAGTGATGAGGCACTTTCCAGCTGACTTCTTTTTTTGACAGGACCCGGTATATTATTGGTTGGCCTGTCAACTTTTTTAAACAAATGCATCGGATATAATCCTAAAGGTTCATCATTGTAAAGAATATCATGATTAATTAATTTATAATTCATCAGCTAAGTTTCCTTTCATATATTAGTCAAAATATTTTTATAATGTAGAATGACCTGCTTTGCTCCCTTGAACACATGGTATGAATACAAAGGGTGAAAGGCCAACAATTGATATTCTTTTAATATAGCACTTTCTATTCCAATCTCGCTCAACCAGTCGTTACAAATAATTTATTTGATAACATCAGCTATCAACTTATCTAATAAAATTAAATAACCATTTATAGATTGACGACCATCATAGCCTTAAAAAAATGGAGTTATCTGTTCCCCACCTAAAAAATTAGGAATAACCTCCGGAATAATTCCTGACCACATAGGTATGACTGCAAATGTGGCCATTACAAAAATCACCATCGACAAGATTATTGAAAATATTAAAGCTGGCTTCAACATTTTCTTATCATGTTTCAATATATATACAAATAGAAATGGTACAAGTATAAAGTACCCAAAAATAATTACTGCAATCGATAATGATATAATACTTAATAATACTATTACATTATTTTTCTGCACAGTTTTACTAGGCAATTTGTCTTCAGCCTTTTCATTTGCTTGCTCTTCTAATGAAGCTAAAGAACCACTTAAGCGGTTGATTAAATTTTTAAGATGCGGTGAGAATTCTGAAATGATAAGCAATATTAGTAATACGATAGAAATAGTTGATAAAATAATCGGGAACACTCGCATATCATAGCTATATGATAACGAAGATAAAAGGAATACAGATAAGACAATAATTAAAAACACCATAAATATAATCGAGCCGACATTTGGCTTGCTTTTATTAAATATCTGCTTTTTATAATTTTCATTATTTACAGATTCAACTTGTGTTTTTTCGTTTTTCTTTCTTTTCATACCCAGCATGGCATCCAGAAAAAATACGCCAATTATAATTATAATAAGAGCAATGCAAATAGGGCTTTGTAGAAATACCAACAAGCTACCATCCGAAATTTTTAACGACATTATGAAAGTTCTTTCAGCTCTTACTCCAAGGATATACCCAATAATCATACTGATAACAGGAAAATCAAATTTCATCATTCCATATGCAAGACATGCAATTAAAGCTGCGATTGGCAAATCCCAGATATTGCTCCGATAAACAAAAGTACCAATGAAGGCAAAGGCAATAATGAAAGGAATAATTATATATGTATTCAGGTTTGTAATCTTATGGACTTGCTTTGCCATTGAGAAAACTATGAGAGAAGCAGCTATTTGTGCAAAAGGCATTGTTAATACCATTAAATACACTATCTCAGTACTGCTCTCCAGTAGATGCCAGCCAATCGGGATTCCAAAAATAGCCAGTATGCCTAGCAGAACTGTAGTATTAGCACATCCAGGTATTCCAAATGCCATTGTAGGCATAAGTGCGCCACCATCTTTTGCATCATTAGTGACCTCAGCGGCGATTAGTCCTTCAGGGGAACCCTTTCCAAATAATTCGGGGTTTTTTGAAAGCTGCTTACTCAGAAAATAATGAATAAAAGCTGATGTGCCACCACCAATTGCAGGAATTAGTCCACCTATTACTCCTACTATTCCGCCTCGTAAAACTACCCACTTATACTTAATTATTTCCCTAATAGCACTTTTTAAAACCCCAAATTTATTTGACTCGAGTAAAAATTTATTTTGACTATCGGAAGATATTCTTTTCGTGCCACTCATCGAAACCGCCGCTGTTAAAGCAAAAGCACCAATAATGACAGCAGCAAGCGGTATACCTTCATAGAGAAAAATCGAACCACCTGTAAACCTTTCTATAGGGAATACATAACTGCGACCAATCAATGATAATAAAATTCCAATTAATCCTGCGGCAAGTCCCTTAAATGTATTACCTTTTGAAACAATAGATATCATGCTTATGCCAAATAGTATCAATAAAAAGGTTTCGGGTGTTTGGAAAGACAGAATAATAGCTCTTAATGCAGGGATCGATAGCACCAAAAGGATAGCACCTATGATAGTCCCCAAAAAACAGCAAATAATTGATAAGTATATTGCTTTTAGTGCTTCACCTCTTTGGGAAAAAGGAAAACCATCAAGCGTGGATATTACATTTGCAGGGGTTCCTGGAGCATTTATTAAGATTGCGGGAATTGAACCTCCCACAGAAGCTGTAACTAGAATTGAAACAAAATATACAACCGCTGTATAAGGTTCCAGCGTGAAAGTAAAAGGCAATGTAATAAGCATAGCCTGACTGATACCGAGGCCCGGAATAATCCCAAACAACACGCCCACCAATGAACCCATTACTAATGCAAATATTATATCGATAGAAAAAAAAATATCAAAAGCTAGTATCCATTTCTCCATTGTTTCATCTTCTCCTATCCCGTCTGATTATGCTGACCCATATTAATTCACACAAGTAGACTTACCCATAAAAAGCAACTTTACTTTTTAACATAATAATATTTAACAAAAAGACAAGTAATAAGTTAATTCTTTATATTTCAATATTAGCTAAGAGGTTATCAAACTTCTATTAATCGAATACAAACTATTCAAAAATAGTTTTACGACTGTGAAAGATTTGATAACCTCCCAGGTCACGATTTAAAGTGCTATAATATAAATCTTGTTCCATAACACTTTTCAATCACTTGAAGTAACTCATTAATATATTTAATATTTATTGCTGCGATTTAAGCTTACTCTAATTGCCCTGCAACAGTATCAGCAATTTTTGCATAATCATTAATAAACTGTTTGACCATCGATATGGCCACTTCTTTGTCAATCATCTCGGGGTACATATCACCTATTACATAATTTTCAGTTGCCCAATTAATAAATTCTTCATCCTCTGTCATAATATATTTGATATCTTTTTGAAGTTTTTCGACAATAGCCTCTGGGGTTCCTGGAGGTGCTGCTATGAAATAAGCATTATGATACATGGAATTGTCTTCCCACTCAAAACCGTACTCTTCTGCAAGTTCAAAAAGGGTAGGAACATCCGGATATAAAGGATGCCTTTCCTTGGAATATACAGCAATAACTCTAAAATCATTTTCCATGCCTTGCCTGTAGAGGAAACCAGGAGAACGGTTTAATAATTCTTGTTCGCCAGCTAAAACAGCTGTAAACATTTCAGCACTGGTATATCCGGGGGTAAATTTAAAATCTATACCCAAAGCGTTTAAAAGCATTACAGTAGGAGGAACACCTCCACTTTGATTCCCACCATCACCAAACCTGACAAGATCCTTTTCCACCAAATCTCCAAAATCTTTTATTGGCGAATCGTTAGCCACAATTATCGCTGAAGGGTCATAAATCAAAATACCAAATATTTCTATATCAAATAACTCTTCTTCTTCAATATTACCAACAAATACATGCTGGGCAAATGTTTGAGCAATTGTAATCCATAATGAATGTCCATCAGGATCTGCTTTGCGAATTTCTTCACAAGCGATCATGTGGTTAGCGCCTACCAGGTTAGTTACGATCACAGGTACATCATTTATATCTTGCAAGCGTATTGCTAGTCCCCTGCTTAAAAAATCAGGCGTTGATCCCGGATTTGCGCCAAGAATAAAATTAATCATTTTATGAGGAAAATCTTCTACATCAATATCATCAGCTACTTCATCTGTCTGTTCTTCAACCACTTCATCTGCCCCACATCCAGCTACCAACATCAGAATAAAAACGATTACAAAAAATAGGGTTAGACACTTTTTCAAATTAATCATTTTTTATGAGCTCCCTTATCAAAGTATTTAACTAATACTCAAACTAAATATTTTTCAGGCTATTTATCAGTATCTATCCCCCTCCCCTCACCCTGTCTATTTTTCCAGGTTTGGGACATCAACCTTTTTATAGACAATTTGCTAAGCTACTGCAGCCAATCTCTCTGTTCTAAGTGATCCGAGATACTCACCCGGTGACATATAACCGAGTTTCTTCTGTATCCTCTTCACGTTATAGAAGCAATATACATACCCAAACACCGCTTCTTTTACGGACTCTTTGGTTTCGTAATGCGTACGGTGGATCAGTTCTTTCTTCATAGTGGCAAAGAAACTTTCCACCCATGCGTTGTCAGCCGGCATACCTACGCGAGAGAAACTCTGGCACAAACCATACTGCTTCAATAATCCCATGACCGCTTGTGAGGTGTATTGACTGCCCCTGTCGCTATGAAAGATGCATCCCTCTTCCAGTTCGTGTCTGGCAAGCATAGCAAGGATCGCGTTGATGACCAAATCTTTTGTCATCCTGTCCGATAGATGGTCTCCCAGCACTTCTCCGGTCACGATGTCTTTTATTACACAATGGTAAAGAAATCCTTCGCCTGTTCTCAGATAAGTGATATCACTCGAAAAGCCCATCCTCGGCACTAGCGGAAAGTAGTGATCCCTTAAAATGTTGGGATATCCTTCACCACGGGCTTTCTTACTGTTGGTCAGACTCCTTTTCCGGTGTTTGTTGTGACAGGAATCAAGCCCTAAGTCTGCCATGTACTCAGCACATTTCTTGCGGCCAATGTGTTCGCCTTTTTTACGCAACTGAATCGTTATCCTGTCTGGCCTATATGTCCCCCGGCTTGCTTCAAACTCTTTCTTGATGGCCTTTTTAAGGTGCTCTTCTCGTTTCTCTAAGGCTTCTTGTCTATTGACCCAGGCATAATAGCCTGTTCTTTCAACTCGCAGGATCTCGGCCCACTTCGCAACCGGATGCTCAGGGTTATTCTTGATGAACTCATATTTCATTTTTAGTGTTTCGCGAAGTCGAGTAGACCGAAGGAATTTCACCTTCAGCCCCTCACAGAACCGTACGTGACACTCTCATGTCATACGGCTCCTATTATCCAGCCCTCGGCATTATGCCTACATTCCAGTGCTCGAATAAGCTGCTCTGATAGGCAGCAAAATTTGACAGGTATTTTATTGCTCCTTTGTGTTTATGCTTAAACTTCTTGTATTTTCGCTTAACCCAAAGGATAAGGTGAAAATTGATATGTTCTAATACTCTGGCCAGTTCTTTCTTGCCATATTTCCCAAAGTAGTTTAACCAACCCCTGATCACAGGGTTGAATTTTTCCGCGATATCAACCATGCTGCTGTTGGTCATCCAAAGTAACCGCCATCTTTTAACCTCTTGGTAGATACTTTGTTTTGCCTGCTTGCTGATTGCCGGCAGAAAACTGGTAAAAGAATCCCCCTTAGGGCTTTTCGCTTTTCGGGGTTTAAATGTATAGCCTAAAAAGGTAAACTGGATGTTTTCATGGTTCTGCCGCCGGTTTGAGTCTTTACAGTAGACTATTTTCGTTTTGGCAGGATGTATTTCCAACTTACATTCTTTTAGCCTCTTTTCCAGCTTTTGTTGAATATATTCTGCCTGAAGCTTTGAACTGCAGTGCACGACTCCGTCATCGGCATAGCGACACCACGGGTTATCGGGAAATTTGGTTGTCATCCAGTAGTCAAAGACATAGTGGAGAAACAGGTTTGAAAGCAGGGGGCTGATTACGCCGCCTTGCGGAACACCGCATTGCCTGGACCCTGTTTGTCCGTTAACCCTGTGAATGGGCGCTTTTAGCCAGCGTTCGATGTATAACAGCTCCCATTTGCAGTTTGTATGCTTGTAAACCGCTTTCATCAGCAATCCATGGTCGATGTTGTCGAAAAGACCTTTGATATCAAATTCCAATACCCAGTCCTTTTCCCAGCATCTTTTCATCGTCACCTCTAGGGCTCCGTGTGCTGACTTGCCCGGCCGGTAAGCATATGAATCCTGAAGAAAGTGTTTGTCCACTTTTGCCTCAAAGCTGGTTTTGACAACCATCTGAGCAATGCGGTCTGCTACTGTCGGCACGCCAAGGGTTCTTGTTCCTCCTGCTTTCTTCGGTATTTCTACCGCTTTAACCGCCGGAGGGATATAGCTCCCTGAGGCCAACCTGTTCCATATTTTGTAGAGGTTGTCCTGCATATTTTCGTCGAACTTGGCCAGCGACATATCGTCCACACCGGCTGCGCCTTTATTTGCCTTAATCAGCTTATATGCTCGATACACCATCTGTTTGCTAATGTCGAACGACTTCGTTTTGTGCAATTAGTTCCTCCCAATTCGCTGGTTGACTAAATTACAAAACCGGATAACATAGCCCCTTCGCTCTGTTCCCATTACAGGAATTTCATCACTACTACAGGCTATTCCGTCCCTATTTCACCTTGCATCGGTACTTTCATCCTTGTAAGTTTGTTTACTTTAGACTTTTCCCTTCACATCAAGGTGGTAGGTTCTCACGTTCCCCACAAAAGCCTGTGCTATGTTCATGCCACCTTTACTCCGGCTGCCGCTCAGTCAGTAGACAGGTTTCCTCTGAGCTCATCCCAGTATCGCCTACCTTACTGGTTTTGACAGCTTCTGAGCTTTTCGAAGCGTCTTCGGTGGTTCACTTGCGTTCATCTCCATAACACTCATCTGGCAAATTTTCATTTTTGCCTTTTCCTTAACGCTCAATACCATTGCTTTTGACAATGGCACCTTAAGGTGATTTGGAATCTCTACCTGCATAGCTATTCCGAGGGGCCATACCCTCATCTTTTGTGGAGCCGAAACACTCCTATTGCTGTCGTGTTTCCTCGTGACACACGTAGGCCGCTGCTTTTTTTAACATGTCTCGCTCCATCTTGGTCTCGGCAAGTTGCCTTTTAAGATCCCTGTTTTCTTCTTCAAGCGTGGCATACTTGGTCTTGTCACCGTCTGCTGTGTATTTCCGCCTCCAGTTGTAGAGCAGGTTCTCATGGATACCCAAATCCTCTGCTATTTCCTTAACCGTCCTGGGGCTGGCATAGGATAGCTTTACTGCGTTTTTCTTAAATTCTTCATCATACTTCCGTCTGAATTCTCCCATTTTCTGCCTCCGATTTCCGGGACTTTCTCAGCCCCTTCTACCTTAGCAGATTGTCTAAAATTTTAACAGGATCCCCTTTTATGAGTGATAGCAAATAGAAATAATATCAACTCCTATCTATATGAATTACAAAAACCCTCATCAGATGCGGTATAAATATCAAAAATTTTGTCTCATTAACCTAGCTTTATATATTTTGATGTGAGTATAATGCTATTTTAACAGCCATTGCTATAGCAAAAATAATTTAAGTAATAGAGAGGAATTCACTTAAGTAACTGTTGAAATATGCGTTACCCTTAAGATTTTATCAAAATAATTGTTACTACTCAGGCATAACCTATTAAAATTTTTACCATTTGTTCTTTGAAAACCGAAAAAACACTAAAAAAATCGCGAAATAGCCATATTTTTACTAGACACAAACCACTTTTCATGGTACGCTTAAACCATGATTAGACAGTTGCTGGAGCCAACCATAATAAGCCATAAAGCTCTTTTCCCGGGAAGTGAACTGCGATGAACAAAGAGCAATTTATTGAGCTCTGTAAAAACGACCCAGAAGAAGTATTTAAACTGTTCTGTGTGATGGGCGCAACAATTACCACCCTTCAGGAGCAGGTTGTTGCCCTTAATGAACAGGTAGATGTCCTTCAGGCCGAAGTCAAAGAACTAAGATCCCGTCTGGATAAAAACAGCCGTAACAGCAACAAACCACCCTCTACTGATGAATTCATCAAACCACAG
>JAWSUE010000019.1 GCA_033549065.1 Bacillota bacterium | reverse complement strand
CCCCAATAAATTAAGTGTACGCTTTAAAGCCTGTCCACTTTTCGTACACTTATTTGGTTGCCAATAGATCAATAGATCAATAAGTGTACGCTTTAAAGCCTGTCCACTTTTCGTACACTTATATTCTAACACTACAAAGACTATAGGAAATGTGATATAATAAGGCAAATACAGCATGAAGAAGCGCATGATAATTACTTCTAACGAGGTGATATCTAATGAAGTATTTATTAATGGCAGTAATCTTAGTAGGAATTTTGCTTGTAGCCGGATGTGGTGGAGTGGCAGAAGCGCCGGAATCACCGGAACCTACAGGAATCCCGGATGGAGAGACTGGAATTGGTGAAATTGAAGGTCCTATGATGGGAAAAATTGACCAGGCAATCACCGTCCAGGGATCAAGTGAAGGTTATCCTGCCGAACCTTTACAGGTCGCAGGAGCACAAATATATCTTGCTCATGATGACAACTACCTATATGTATACATGGAAGCAGAAGTTGAAGGGTGGATTGCTGTTGGTTTCAATACCAGAGGCGTAATGAGCGGCGCAAATATGATCTTAGGTTATATGGATGGAACAAATCCTGAATTCCGAGATGATATAGGACAGGCCAGAAGCCATTCTGAAGCTGGGACGACAGCAGTCGATCAATTTTATCTAGCCCGTGTCGATGGAAAAACTATAATGGAATTTTCATATCCGCTTGCTTTTCCTGAAGGGCAGGGTTACAATGTTGAAGAATTGATTCCGGGTGAAAGCTATGCTTTGATTGTGGCAACTCATAGAAATTCTGATAATATAACAACGATGCATACAACCCGAGGCACAACAACCTTTGTAGTTCAGCCTTGATGGCGAATAACAATATTCAAATAATAAGTGAACGAAATAAGGAATGTTCTTAGTTTGTTCACTTATTTATTGCTCCGGTGATATTGAGGGAGGATGTAATGGAGAGCGCCAGGAGAATAAATGTCATAAACGAAATAGCTAATTCAATTACACACGGTATAGGAGCTTTATTAGCCGTTGCCGGATTGGTACTACTTGTTGTTTTTGCCGCGATAAAAGGGAATGCCTGGCATGTGGTCAGTTTTAGCATATACGGAACTACCTTAGTCTTGTTATATGTTGCATCAACGCTCTATCACAGTTTTCAAGAACCAAAGTTGAAATATATCTTCAGGATAATTGATCATTCTGCAATTTACCTTTTGATTGCAGGAACCTATACACCCTTTACTCTGGTTACTCTACAGGGATCAACTGGCTGGGTTCTTTTCGGTGTGATCTGGGGTTTAGCTATTACAGGAATTCTCTACAAAGCGTTCTTTATCAATCGCCATGTGGTTATATCAACCTTGTTCTACCTGTTGATGGGCTGGCTGATTATCTTCTCGATTAAGGATCTAATCTCCAGTCTTCCGGTGAATGGATTAGTCCTCTTAGGTGCAGGAGGACTATCCTATACTTTGGGTATGATCTTCTATGCAGGCAGAGAGAGACTGCTCATGCATGCCATCTGGCATCTTTTTGTCCTCGGCGGCAGCATCTGCCATTTTTTCGCCGTTTTTCTTTATGTTTTACCTTAAAAAAGCATCCCTTTCAGGGATGCTTTTGATTTAAAACTATCATGCTAATAAATAAGTGTACGAAAAGTGGACAGGCTTTAAATCGTACACTTATTTGTGGGTTATTCCAGGACCTCCAGTCTCGGTATCTTGCGCCAGTGGTATAAATATACGGGTAAGGCGATACCGATAAAGGCGATACCTCGGATTAGATCCCTGATCAGCCGACGTTGCGTGTTTTCACGACTGATGGCATCGAATCTTTCTTTTTCCTGTTCGATAAACTCCGGTCCGAACTTCTCTTCCCACCGTGTCAGGTCAGGATTTGGTTCTCTAATGGCATAAGGGCTGTATTCTTCGTAAATTGGTGTCACGTAGGCTATCGCTGTCTGAGTTATGGTTACCGCCCCGACAATGATCAGGATCAGGGAGACGAAGCTGACCAGGTAAAAATAAACATGTTCAAGATCCCATTTAAGTTTCATCAGAAACGCCTCTCTTTCACCATTCAGGTTTCACCTTTTTCCAGTGATAAAGATAAAACGGCACAGCAATGATCATTAAAGCAATCGAATTAAGCAGACTTCTCTTTGTATAACCCTGGTAGTATATATCAGATTTCTCCTGTTCTGCCCTTCTTCTCTCCAGTTCTTCAAGGGGAGGAGGATCAAAGTGTGGCTGTTCCGCTCCCTCCCTGTATTCTGGATAGTAAACGTAGATAATTGGTACATTTGGTTTATCTGGCAGGGCGAGCTGCATACCGCTGTTAATTGCCGAAATAGCCCCTCCGACAAAAAGGAAGAGGGTAACCAGGCAAACCAGATAAAAATAAAGGTTCTTTATACTCCATTCTTTAGCCATAATCTCTGCACCACCTTTGAGTGCTGTAAATAAACCGATCCTGATTAAAATATACAACTAAACGGTAAAAAAAGCAAATTAATTATTATTTTACCAGTTAATTATCAACCATATCTTTAAGGTTCAAACCTGATAAATATTTTTCAAATAGCTCCTCTAATTTTGAGTTTGCTTCATTTCGAAACAACTCATAAGCGGTGACAAGTTTATCTGCTTCAGATGTTAGTTTCGAATGTCCGCCACCCTGGCCTCCCGCCTGTTTTTCTAGAACAACAAACCCGAGATTTTTCTCCAACATACGAATCAGATGCCAGGCCTGGCTGTACGACATATTTATTTCTGCTGCCGCTTGCCGGAGAGATCCCGTTTGGTTGACCCTTCTTAAAATGTCCAGCGGACCGTCGCCAAAAACTTTCCGGTTATTTTTTTCCAGCCAGATCTTTGCCTTGAGTTGATAAGTCATATTTTCACCCCCGGTTAGGACTTATACTATTTATTCAATTGTCTAATCCTTCAGTTAGGTTATAATAAAAGTGGTGAAACTAATGCTGAATGTACTACTGGTTTATTTTTCCGGAACAGGAATTACCCGATACTATGCCTCACTTATCCAGGAGGAAATGGAGAAGCGGGGTTATAACTGTGATCTGCTCAACCTTGAAGAATTTACCGACCTGCCCACCCTCTGGCAGAAAAAGCCGGTAGCTTTAAATTATACAATCAGGGCTGAAAAGAAACGGCCTTTGAGTAAATATCCCTGGCCATACCTCGATATAAAAAGCGCTCTGAAATCTGTAGACAGCAATCCCCTTTTTGGGCATCTGGCACGTGAATGGTCCGATTACGATCTGATCGGATTCGGTTCACCAGTATACGCTTTTCGTCCGGCACCGGTTATGATTAGATTTCTACTTGATCTGCCTGCATTTAACAAGAAGATCAGAGTTTTCTCCTTTGCTACCCATGACGGTGCCCAGGGTGATTATCAACAGTTCATGAAAGATATCTTAACCATGAAGGGATTTCGTTATATTGGCCACCTCGATCAATCTTTTATCTATTCAGCTGCTGCCGTGATGCGCCGTAACTTCAGTTACCTGGATGCCGGACGTCAGCTTATCAGGAAAAGTTTTCAGGCCAGAAAAAACATTTTCATTTTTCTCGAATATGTTCACTCACTTTTTTATGGCATTCCATACTGGTATAAACAGTCAAATCTACTGGCAAATGTAGTTGGCATTCCCATGCGAATATTCTATTCATATGGCATCGATTTTTTACTCAACCACTTCCTGTTCGGTTACGGCATCCACAAAGATGAATGCATCCTATGCATGACCTGTGTTCAGCAGTGCCCCCAGGGTCTGATCGAACTGGACGATGAAGGATATCCCATCAGGCTTTATCACTGCATGTACTGCCTGCGCTGCCTGAACTGGTGCCCGACCGATGCCCTTTATTTTTCAAATGTTACCGATGGGAAAGCCCGTTTCCCCGGACCGGAAGTTTTGCTCGAAACCGCCCTAGAAGAGAGTATGGACCGTCGTCTCAAAGGCTAATCGTCAAGAAAATACTTCTTTTATCAGGCTTAGACTAAGATTAATATAATTGCCCTGCTAACCCTATATAAATTGTTACCGAGCTATCCAGCTATCTTCTGATAATTTCTGTTTTCAAAGTTCCCAAAGCATCTTGGATTAGCCCCTCCAGATCAAGCCTGGATTCGATCTCTTCCACAGTTTCGATTCTCGGCTTTGTCACCGGATTTTTTGGAACGAATAAAGTACAGCAATCATCATAGGGAAGAATGGAAGTCTGATACGTGTCGATAGCAATAGATAGCTGGATGATTTCTTCCTTATCCATCCCCACAAGTGGGCGGAGAATCAGCATTTCCGTTGCTTCGCCTATAACCGATAGGCTCTCCAGGGTCTGGCTGGCCACCTGTCCTAAATTGTCACCTGTAACCAGGGCTTTAAGGTCCCTTATTTGCGATAAATATTCAGCAAGACGCAGCATCATCCGGCGCAGCAAAATGATCTGCAAACTATCTGCCCCTGCTTTCTTAAGTTCCTGCTGAATGTTTGTTACGCTGATCATGTGCAGGGGAATTTTGTTGCCATAGACGGCCAGTTTACGACATATATCTGCCACTTTTTCCTCGGCACGACGGCTGGTAAAAGGAAAGCTGTGAAAATGCAGAGCCTCCAGAGCCAGCCCTCTTTTCATGGAGAGCCAACCGGCAACCGGGCTGTCAATACCTCCCGATAGGAGTAAAAGCGACCTGCCGCTAATACCTACCGGTAGTCCGCCCGGTCCGGGCATTCTTTTCTGATAAAGAAATGCATTCTTAAAACCGATTTCAACCGAGATAGTCAAATCCGGATCTTCGAGCTTCACCCGTAAGTTTGGAAGATTCTCCAGTACCGCTGCGCCGAGATTTCTATTCAGTTCTGGGCTGGTCATGGAAAAATTTTTATTCGAGCGGCGTGATTCAATCTTAAATGTTTCATATCCACCAGCTTCCGCTAAGGCAATTTGAATCACGGTGTTCCTGATTTCATCATAATCCAAGCTCGTTTCAGTAATAGAACTGGCTGAAACAATGCCAAAAACTTTATTCAAAAATCCTAGAATCTGATCTCTCGATTCCATTGGTGCGGAGATAATCATCCTGCCATGCAATCGCGCAACTTCACCGCCGTTATCCTTAATTACTGCTTTTAGATTACGTTGAAGCTGCAGCTCAAATTCTTTTCGGTTTTTCCCTTTTAGAGCAATTTCGCCGTAGCGAACCAGTATTTTCCCTGTCATCTGTAACCTCCGCAATTCACTATAAAAAACTTTTTTACAAGGTTCCAAACCGGCTGATGATCTCCTGGACCGCTTCTGCGGCAATTTCCATTTCCTCCTGCGTATTCATGAAAGAAAAGCTGAATCTCAATGCACTCTCCAGACGCTTTCCGCTTAAACCGATGGCTTCAAGAATATGGCTTGGATCGGGATGTTTAGCATGACAGGCAGAACCGGCCGAAACATAAATCCCCCGATCTTCGAGAGCATGCAGCATTACTTCGGCCTTCAAACCGGTTACAGAAAGATTTATTATATTCGGGGCTCCTTCATCAACGGGAGGGCCATTTATCTCGAAGATAACAGCCCTCTCTTTCAGTTTGCTGATCAGAATTCTCTTAAGCTCGTTAAATTTATCATTCTTACGCAGCGCTTCGTGGTAAAGTTTTGCTGCAAGACCGAATGCGGCAATAGCAGAAGAATTTTCTGTGCCCGGCCGCAGGCCTCTTTCCTGTCCTCCACCGTGCATTAGCGGCTGCAGATGAGTGTTCTTTTTGATCCAGAGACAACCTACTCCCTTGGGACCGTGAATTTTGTGGGCGCTGCAGCTGATCAGGTCAGCCTGCCATTTTGATGGGCTCAAGGGGAGCTTAACAAATGATTGAACTGCATCGATATGAAACATGGTATGGGGGTTAATCTCTTTGATCGACGATCCCAGCTGCTCAAGAGGTTGGATGGTGCCGATTTCATTGTTTACATGCATTATGCTGACCAGAGTTGTTTCTTCTCCGATTGCTGCCTTCAAATCAGCCAAATTCACCAGGCCGGAACTGTCGACCGGCAAAAAGGTTACTTCAAAGCCTTCAGTCTCCAGGAACCGAAAACTATTCAAGACCGAAGGGTGTTCGGCCTCGGTGGTAACCAGGTGATTACCCCGTTGACGATGGCGGAAAGCAGCGCCTTTAATGGCCAAATTGTTTGACTCTGTGCCGCCTGAAGTGAAGATAATTTCTTCTTCCCGGCCTGTAAAAAAATGAGCAATCTCTTTCCTGGCCCCTTTTATAAGTTTTTCAGCTTCAATCCCCTTTTCATGCATTGACGAAGGATTTCCGTAAGCCTGATCCTGGATGCTGCTGATCAGGTCAATTACCTCCGGGAAAGGGTGGGTTGTTGCGCTGTTATCGAGGTAAATATCCCGCAAAAAATTGCCTCCCAGTAATAGTTTTCAGATAACAAAAAACCCGGGTTTCCCCGGGTTTTCTATCGCGGCTATTTAAACAGAGATAACTTCTTTGACAGAAGCCACTTCCTGCTTTAATACTCTCTCAATACCCTGTTTCAGGGTAATAGTAGACATGGGGCAGCCGCCGCATGCGCCGGTCAGTCTTACCTTGACAATGCCGTCATCGCCGACTTCTACCAGCTCAACATCGCCACCATCCCTCTGCAGGGCTGGACGAATTTTTTCAAGGGCTTTTTCAACTTGTTCCTTCATCTTGAAGTCCTCCTTATGCATACTCAGCAACCCAAAGTATTGCTGTAACTTTATTATAACATAATCAAAGTGAAGTAGTTCTATATGTAATAAGAAGCTTTCATTGACACTAAAGGGCTGATCACTCATAATAACCATATACCAAAGCACTGCAAAGGAGTTTACATATCTATGGACAATCGGAAGATTATCACAAAAATTGACAAACTTAAGAATACAAGAAATGCGGTTATACTCGCTCACAATTACCAGATTGATGAAGTTCAGGATGCCGCTGATTATGTTGGTGATTCTTTTGAACTGAGCAGGCTGGCAGCTGAGTCGGATGCGGATGTAATCGTATTCTGCGGTGTTCATTTTATGGCTGAAAGCGCTGCAATCTTATCACCGCAAAAAACGGTGCTTCTTCCCGATCTATCGGCAGGCTGCCCCCTGGCCAACATGATTACTGCCGAAGAGCTGCAGGAATTAAAAGAAAAACATCCCGGAGCGGCGGTTGCGACCTACATAAACTCTTCCGCTGCAGTTAAGGCTTTGAGCGACATTTGTGTCACTTCAGCGAATGCTGTCAAGGTTGTCAATTCATTAGAGGAAGATAAAATACTTTTTGTTCCCGATGGAAACCTTGCTCACTTTGTTGCCCAGAGAACGGAAAAAACGATAATCCCCTGGCCCGGTTACTGCATCACCCATCACCGGGTTAGTCCTGAAGATATTGAAAAGGCCCGAAAAGAACATCCCCATGCTGTAGTGGTTGTGCATCCCGAGTGCCGCCCTGATGTGGTAGCCCTGGCCGACGAAGCGCTCGGTACAGGTGGTATGATCAAGTATGCCAGAGAAACAGAATATGAAGAACTGATCATCGGGACGGAGATGGGCATGCTTCACCGCTTAAAGAAAGAGGCACCCGATAAAAAATTCTATCTCCTCTCAACAGGCCTTATCTGCCCGAATATGAAATATACCACACTGGAGAAGATCCTTTCTGCCCTTGAAAATAATCAAAATGTAATTACTGTTTCTGCAGAAGTGCGTGAAGGCGCCCTGAAAGCTCTGCAGCGCATGCTTTCCGTTTCATGAGATAACTTGCTGGGCTATTAAAATATTAACCGGTGGTAATATAATGACGATCGATCAAGAATCTACTGATTTTGTAATAGTCGGTTCCGGTGTGGCAGGGCTTTTTGCGGCTATCCGCCTCGCTGAAGTCGGCAGTGTAACCGTTCTCAGCAAACAGGATCTGATTGCCGGAAACACCTGGTTTGCCCAGGGCGGTATTGCCGCCGCTTTCTCACCGGATGATTCACCTTCTCTTCACCTGGAGGATACCTGGAAAGCCGGTGCCTTCTTCGGTGATCGGAAAGCAATAAGCGTACTTGTCGAGGAAGCTCCGGGACGGATCAATGATCTGTTCTCCCTGGGAGTAGAGTTTGATCGGATCGGCGATGCTATCGACCTGGGGCGAGAAGGGGCTCACTCCAAGAAAAGGATCCTGCACATTGGTGGTGATGCCACCGGACGGGAATTGATTGAAAACCTGATTGAAACCGCAAAGGGGCGGGGAGTCAATTTTATCGAAGATGCTTTTGCCGAAAAACTGCTGGTTGAAGATGGCAGATGCTGCGGTCTGATCTATTTCAAATATAAGACCCGTAAAGCGTTACTCGCTTCGGCTGTTATACTTGCCTCCGGAGGATGTGGCCAGCTTTATCAATATACGACTAATGCTCCGGCTGTAACCGGTGATGGCCTGGCCATGGCTTACCAGGCCGGTGCTGTTCTACGCGACCTGGAATTTTTCCAGTTTCATCCCACGGTTTTTTTACCACCTGAGGGTCAACCCTTTTTAATCTCGGAAGCAGTCCGGGGTGAAGGCGCTTACCTGGTCAATTATTCGGGGGAGCGTTTCATGGAGCGCTATCATGAAAAAGGGGAACTCGGTCCCCGCGATATAGTATCCCGTTCCATAGTTGCCGAAACCAAAAAAACCGGAAAACCTGTTTTTCTTGACCTTCGTCACCTTGGTGCCGATTTCATCCCGACCCGGTTTCCCACGATCTATAACCGATGCCTGGAATGGGGCCTCGATGTAACCAGGCAGTTAATCCCTGTTACTCCGGCTGCCCATTACCTGATTGGCGGGGTTGAAGTAGATCTCGACGGGCATTCGGCAGTAAAGAATCTTTATGCTGTGGGCGAGGTGGCTTCCACCGGAGTACATGGAGCAAATCGCCTGGCCAGTAACTCCCTCCTTGAAGGACTTGTATTCGGTTACCGGGTAGCTGAAGCAATTACAAGAATAACAATTGAGAGACCAGTAAATGTTGTCAATCCGACAGCTACAATAAACGGAGCCGATGGCAAACAGGAAGAAAAATGCAGAACGCTCAGGCCTAAGCTGCAGAAACTGATGTGGGATAATGTTGGCCTGATCAGGGCAAAGGACGGTCTACAGGATATGAAGGAAGAGATCTCAGGCTGGCTTAATCTGCTCCGCTTCGACTATTCTGAGGCTGAATTAAATGAAACGAAAAATATGCTTCTTACGGCTTGGATGATGACAGAAGCGGCGCTGTTGCGCGAAGAAAGCCGGGGCTGTCATTTCCGCTCAGATTACCCGGACAGCAGTGAGGATTTTGCCCGGAAACATATAATTTTCCAGACTTCAGACTGGCAAAATGAAATACATACAGGTCCGGAAGGCCGATTTCAGGCAAGGGATGTATAAGAACCGACGTGCTTCATCTTATTACGTGTTGAACAAACTTGAATTTAGAGGAAGTGATCACCGGTGATACCTTCATACCTGGTAAGCGAGATACTGAAGCGGGCTTTCAGGGAAGATATCGGAGCAGGAGACCTGACAACCCTTTACACGGTTCCAGAGGAAAAAAGGGGAAGTGGACGGGTTATTGCCAGAGAAGCGGGGCTGCTGGCCGGTACAGACATTGCCACCGCAGCATTTAACTACCTCGACTGCAGTGTAAAATGCCAGCCGCGGATCAACGATGGCGAGCGCTTTGAACCAGGCATGATCATAATGGATGTTACCGGTCCTCTTCAGCCGATTCTTTCGGCGGAAAGGATCGCCCTCAACTTTCTGCAGCGCCTCTCCGGTATCGCGACCCAGACTGCTATGTGGGTTGAAGAACTTTCCGGTTTTCCTGCCAGCCTGGCCGATACCCGCAAGACAACTCCCGGCCTGCGTATCCTGGAAAAATATGCAGTAAGAGTAGGCGGTGCCGCTAACCACCGACTCGCTCTTGACGGAGGGATACTGATCAAAGATAATCATATAACCGCCGCTGGAAGCATCAGGAGCGCCGTCAAAAAAGTCCGCGAGCAGGCTCCCTTTACCTTGAAGATTGAAATTGAGGTCAGCAACCTCGATCAGCTCCAAGAAGCCCTGGAGGCAAAGGCGGATATAATAATGCTCGACAACATGAGCACCGAATTGATGAAAAAAGCAGTCCAAATTGCATCCGGGAAAGCCCTGCTCGAGGCATCGGGCAACGTTACATTCGAACGTCTAAAAGAGATTGCTGCTACCGGAGTTGATTATATCTCCAGCGGCGCACTTACTCATTCCTGTCGTGCCCTGGATATATCTTTTATACTCGAACCAACTGAATAGAAATGATATAGATGAGGTAACAGATGGAGGTGCTCAAAATGGAAGCTCAGATTTTTGATATAGTGATTCTCGGCGGTGGACCGGCCGGAACGACAGCAGCCCTGTATGCGGTAAGAGCAGGTTTGAATCCTGTAATAATTGAGAACAGAGCTGTTGGCGGAGAGATCGTTTCAACCGACAGGCTCGATAATTATCCAGCTTTTCCCGATGGAATCAGCGGTTTTGAATTCGGCTTGCTGCTTGAAAAACAGATGGAAAATCTTCAGGTCCCTGTAAATTTTGCTGAAATAGAAAAAGCTGAACTAACCGGGGAGATCAAAAAAGTGAATACATCGGCGGGTGAGTTCCAGGGACGAACGGTCCTTATCTCAACTGGAACAGAGCCGAAGCTGCTCGGCGTTGAAGGCGAACTTGAACTGCGCGGGCGCGGTGTATCTTATTGCGCCACCTGTGACGCAGCCTTTTTTAAAGGGAAAGAGATTGCCGTAGTAGGCGGTGGAAATGCCGCACTGGAAGAAACTATTTTCCTGGATCGGTTCGCCTCCAGAATTTATCTAATCCACCGCCGGGATCAGTTCCGTGGTGTTAAAGGCCTTCAGGATAAAGTTTTGAGCCTGCCCAGAGTTGAGGTGCTCTGGAATACAACAGTCAGCAGCATCGAAGGAGATAAGAAAGTCACCGGGTTAAATATTGTCCAGAACGGGCAGGATAAAGAGCTGCCTGTAGATGGCATATTTATTTTCGCCGGTCGCCAGCCGAATTCCGGTTTTATTGAAAGCGGTCTGCTTGAAGTAGACGAGCACGGCTTTATCGTCACCAGCGGTAAAATGGAAACTAATATTTCAGGAGTTTATGCAGCGGGTGATATTCGTCGTAAATTTCTGCGCCAGGTTATTACGGCTGCCTCGGACGGGGCAATCGCTGCAACTGCTGTAGCTCAATATCTCTTTACTTAACCTGGAGAGATCAAGATGGAGGGATCATGATGTCTATTGAATATTGGGAAACAGCTCTCAGGTTATTGCTGGCTGTCATTCTCGGGGGTCTAATTGGGCTCGAACGTGAATCTCACAGGCGCCCGGCAGGCTTTCGCACCCATATTCTGGTCTGTGCCGGTTCTGCGCTGATCATGATGGTTTCCGCCTATGGATTTACCGGTGCTATCGGCCAGGGCTACATTTCAGATCCCGGGCGTATCGCTGCCGGGGTGGTAACCGGTATTGGCTTTCTCGGTGCGGGAACAATCATACAGCAGCGGGGTAGTATACAGGGTTTGACAACGGCAGCCACCATATGGGTTGTCAGCGGGGTTGGTCTGGCTATTGGGGTAGGTTTCTACCTGGGTGCAATTTTAACAACTGTTTTTGTTTTGATCAGCCTTCTAACCCTCAGGAGATTTGAAAGATATTTTTTTTCCCGGCGCCGCCTGAAACATCTTAAAATAGTTGCCCTTGATCAACCGGGTTTGCTGGGAAGAGTCGGTGCTACCCTTGGAGATATGATGATCAACATCCGCCGGAGCGAAATCAGCGATCCCGAGAGCGCTGAAGCGGGTGAAGATAAGGTTAATATTGATCTTATAGTTGAATTACCCCTTGAAACTGACTTAAACAATCTTTTTACTCGTTTATATGAACTGAATGGGATTCTTGAAATATATTGGCAAAACAGTATAGTCCGGAAGAACTAAAAACTCCTCTATCTATATGAAAGCATCTTCAGTATTATACATATTATGCAGTAAAATGACGCAAAGCGAAGAAAACCAGTGAAATAATGACAATAAACGGATAGAATCGCAATATACTCCTCCTGTGACACTTGCTATTTTCCCTGAAAAATGAGATATTACTATTAAGGTCAGAGAAGGTCAAACATTTAAGGAGTGGCCGTTTTTAATGCCCAACCTTACCGATTATATAGAAGATTACTTGAAAAAACTGCTGGCTCTTAGCACTAACCAGCATATAGAGATCAAGAGGCGCGAGCTGGCCGGTAAATTTGATTGTGTTCCTTCTCAGATTAATTATGTTTTGGAACGACGTTTTTCGCTTGCAAGAGGATACCTGGTCGAGAGCAGGCGCGGGGGCAGCGGTTGCATCCGGATTTATCGTATTGAACCGGAACAACCAGATGCCTGGCGTGAGGTTATTTCAATCCTCACTGATGAAGAATTTGAACCTTCAAGGCTGAAGCATTTGATCAAACGAATGTATGATGACAAGATTATCTCAAGAAGGGAATCCCGCTTACTGGAAAAGATCATCAGTGATGAAATCTACCTGTTTGCCGGGTTAAGCAGGGAAAAGACAAGGAAATTACAGAAAAGGCTTTTCAGTGATATTCTTGAAGAGCTTCTGAAGACCGGATATTAAATTCTATAAGGGAGAATTTATCTATGCTTTGCCAGGAATGCCGAAAAAATGAAGCAACAATTCACATCATCAAGAGCTCAGATGGGAAACAGACTGAACTCTTCCTGTGCGAGCATTGTGCCCACGACCGGGATGAACTGGATTTCTCTTATGAGCCAAAATTTTCTTTGCACCAGCTCTTTGCCGGTTTACTAAACCAAAATCTCTTTAATAACCGGGAAGCTTCATCTTTCCCCGGTTTGCAGTGTCCTTCCTGCGGGTTGACTTTTGCCCAATTCAGCCAGGTAGGCAGGCTCGGCTGCAGTGAATGTTTTACCGCTTTTGAAGAACAGCTGAAACCTTTGCTGCGTAAAATCCATGCCGGATGTTCGCACCGCGGCAAAATACCGTTCCGGATCAGAACAAAAGTGCTTTACCTGCGGGAAATAGACGAACTTAAGGAAGATATGCAGCAGAAGGTCTTGAACGAAAAATTTGAAGAAGCCGCCGTCTTGCGGGATCGTATCCGCCAGCTGGAAGCACAGATTATAGATACCGGAACAGTAAAAGGAGAAAACCAGTGAAACAGGTTCAGTTTACTCTAAGCCGTTGGATGGAAGCGGGCGGCCCCGATACAGACGTGGTGATCAGTTCACGAGTTCGGATAGCCAGAAATGTCCGTAAATATCATTTTCCCTGTCTCGCTGCTGATGATATAAGAAACAGGATTCTGGAAGATATGCATTTGGCAACCGGTAAAAAAGAAGAATTTAAAGAGTTTTCATACTGGCCGATGGCAGACCTTTCTATACTGGAAAAGCAGTCGCTGGTTGAAAAACATCTGATCAGTCCCCTCCTGGCTGGTGAGTCCAAACACGGGGCGCTGCTGCTCAGACCTGACGAAGCGATTAGCATCATGATCAATGAAGAGGATCATCTGCGCATCCAGGCCATTTTACCCGGATTGCAGCTTGAGGAAGCCTGGAAGGAAGCCGGAAAATATGATGACCTGATTGAAAGTGAAGTCGACTATGCCTTTGATGAGCGTTATGGCTACCTGACTGCTTGCCCGACTAACATCGGAACTGGTCTTAGAGCTTCTTTGATGCTTCACCTACCGGCTCTGATTATAACCAGGCAGACCGGACGTATTCTTGGGGCACTTTCCCAGGTTGGCCTGGCCGTTCGGGGACTTTACGGTGAAGGTTCGGAAATAATCGGTAACCTTGTTCAGGTTTCGAACCAGGTAACTCTTGGCCAGAGTGAAGAGGAAATTATCAGCAACCTGTCCAGCGTAATTAGCCAGGTGATTGAGCAGGAAAAGAATGCAAGGCAGAACCTGCTCGATAAAAAACGGGCCAATCTGGCCGATAAAGCCTGGCGGGCACTGGGATTGCTGAAATTTGCCCAGGTAATGAGTTCCCAGGAAGCAATTCAACTCATTTCCGACCTGCGCCTCGGTTATGATCTCGGCCTGATTAAAACGGTCGATCATAAACTCTTAAATGAGTTATTGGTATTAATCCGTCCCGGCTGCCTGCAGCTTATGACAGGCAGGGAGTTAAACCGGGAAGAGAGAAATATTGAGCGCCCCGCCAGGATCAAGCAGGCCCTGGAACGCTCCCAATAATGTCAGGGGGACGGGGTTGTTGACAACTTTTTTAAAGTGTCAAGGGGACGGGGTACCTGACACACTTTTTACCCGGCAAAATTTAATTAATGTGTCAGGTACCCCGTCCCCCTGACACGCGATGAACTCAGATTATAAAAAGAGGTGATATAGATGTTTATGTTTGGAAGATTTACGGAAAGAGCCCAGCAGGTGCTTGTTTTGGCCCAGGAAGAAGCCAAAAGGCTTAACCACAACTTTATCGGTACAGAACACCTGCTTTTAGGCCTGGTTCGTGAAGGTTCAGGCATTGCTGCCCGGGCTCTCCAGAACATGGCTGTAGATTTAAACAGTGTAAGAAATGAAGTGGAAAGAATAACTCCCAAGGGTGAAAAGGTAATTCACCAGGGGATCAGCTATACCCCGCGGGCCAAGCGGGTCGTCGAACTCGCAATCGAAGAAAGTCAGAATCTCGGGCACAATTACGTCGGCACCGAGCATCTGATGCTCGGGTTGGTCCGCGAAGGTGAAGGCATAGCCGCCCAGGTATTGGCGAATATGGGGATAGATCTTAAACGGGCCCGCAAGGAAGTAATCCAGCTGTTGGGCGGAGAGGAAGGCGGATCCAGGGCTGCAGAAAGTGAGAAAGCCGACCCGCAGACTCCGACGGTCGATGCTTTTGGACGTGACCTCACCAAACTGGCCAAGGAAGGTAAGCTGGATCCTGTAATCGGAAGGGAAAACGAGATCGAACGGGTTATCCAGATCCTCAGCCGCCGAACCAAAAATAACCCCTGCCTCATCGGCGAGCCCGGTGTGGGCAAGACGGCGATTGCCGAAGGGTTGGCCCAGCGTATAGTCGAAGGTAAAGTACCTGAAATACTCCGGGGCAAAAGACTGGTTACCATAGAACTGGCTGCTGTTGTTGCCGGAACCAAATACCGTGGTGAATTTGAAGAACGTCTCCGTAAATTGATGACTGAACTGCGCCAGGCAGGCAACGTGATGGTTTTCATCGACGAGCTGCACACCCTGATTGGGGCCGGTGCGGCTGAAGGGGCTATAGATGCTTCAAATATCCTGAAACCGGCGTTGGCCCGCGGTGAACTGCAGTGCATCGGGGCAACAACCTTGGATGAATACCGCAAGCATATTGAAAAAGACCCGGCTCTTGAGCGAAGGTTCCAGCCGATCACGGTCGGTGAACCGACCCGCGAGGAAAGCATTGCAATTCTCAAGGGGTTGCGCGATCGATATGAAGCACACCACAAGGTAAAAATTACCGATGAGGCACTCGAAGCGGCAGTTAACCTGGGTGACCGGTACATTTCGGATCGCTTCCTGCCGGATAAGGCGATTGACCTGATCGACGAAGCGGCATCAAGGGTGCGTATTCGCAACTATACGGTACCGTCAGATTTGAAGGACGTTGAAGAAAAACTCTTTGCCCTGCGTACTGAAAAGGAAGCTGCTATCCGCAATCAGGAATTCGAAAAAGCAGCCAAATTGCGGGATGAAGAACATAAATTACAGGAAGAACTAGACGAGCAAAAAAAAGAGTGGGAACAGAAAGTCGGTACATCTGATCGCTCACTGGTGAGTGAAGAAGATGTTGCTTATATCGTATCCAGTTGGACCGGTATACCCCTCAAAAAGCTTGCCGAAGAAGAATCAGAACGGTTGCTGAAACTGGAGGAGACCCTGCATAAAAGGGTTATCGGTCAGGATGAAGCTGTGCAGTCCGTAGCCAGGGCTGTCCGGCGGGCTCGTGCCGGCTTGAAAGATCCGAAGCGGCCCATCGGTTCATTCATCTTTCTCGGTCCCACCGGTGTAGGCAAAACTGAGCTCGGAAGAGCTCTGGCTGAAGCGCTCTTCGGCGATGAAAACTCAGTCATCCGCCTCGATATGTCGGAATATATGGAGAAGCATACTGCCGCGAGGCTGATCGGCGCTCCTCCGGGATATGTCGGTTACGATGAAGGCGGCCAGTTGACTGAAAAAGTTCGCCGCAAACCCTATTCTGTTTTGCTGCTTGATGAGATGGAAAAAGCCCATCCTGATGTCTTTAACGTGCTGCTTCAGATACTTGAAGACGGCCGCCTGACTGACGGAAAGGGACGAACCGTTGACTTTCGCAACACGGTGGTCATAATGACCTCCAATGTGGGAGCTACTTTTCTCGATAAGTCGGCCATGGGATTCGGTGCATCCGGCGAAGAAGCCGATTACGAACAGATGAAGGAGCGGATCATGGATGAATTGAAACGCACCTTCCGTCCCGAATTTTTAAACCGGGTCGATGATCTGATTGTTTTCCATTCCCTCAGTGAAGAGCATATTCGTCAGATTGTCGATATCATGCTCAATGAATTGAATAGGCGTATCGAAGAGTTTAACCTGCATGTCGAAGTATCCGACGATGTGAAAGTAAAGCTTCTCAGGGAGGGCTTTGATCCCAAGTTTGGTGCCCGCCCTCTCAGAAGGGTCATTCAGCGCCGCCTCGAAGACGGCATTTCCGAGGAGCTACTGCAGGGGAAAATTGCTCCTGGTGATACAGTTAAAGTTAATTTGGACGAAGAAGAACACTATGTCTTCAGCAAGAAATAGATCTGCAAAACCCTCCTTCCGGGGAGGGTTTTGTGTAAATATTATGAATGTAGCAACTTTAAGGCATGCAAAGGATTTTTTACCTGTTTTGTCGAATAGAACAAGGCAATGACTATATAGGGTATATTTTTTTGCTCTAAAAAGAGGTGTCATTTTTGAAAATCGCTGTTTCCGGCAAGGGCGGCGCCGGTAAATCCACGGTGTCTGCTCAGTTGGTGCGCTGTTTTACCCTTCAACAGATGCCGGTATTCGCAGTCGATGCTGACCCCGATGCCAACCTTGGGCTTGTCCTCGGGCTGGATCCTGAAAAACTTGAGAACCTGCGTCCCCTGATTGAACTTCAGGAAGTAATCGAAGCCAAGAACGCCGGAGGCGGCGCTTTAGTCGATCTCAACCCCAATGTTGACGATGTTCTCGAAAACTATACCCTGCAGGAAGGTGTGCTCCGTTTTCTCAAAATGGGAGCCCTGAAGCAGGGTGGTTCAGCATGCTACTGTAAGGAGAATTCTTTTCTCAATGCCATCCTGACCACAATGCTGCTTGATAGACCGGAAGCAGTGGTTCTGGATATGAGTGCCGGTATAGAACACTTAACCCGGGGTACTGCCCGCGGGGTTAAAATGATGCTGGTCGTTGTCGAGCCGACCCGGGCAGGTGTTTCAACCGCCAGGGCGGTCGATCGCCTTTCGGCCGATTTAAAGATTGAAAAAGTCTTATTCGTGGGTAATAAGATCCGCAACGATGAAGACCGCTCATACCTCGAATCCTCACTTCCACCGGAAAGATTCGCTGGAATGATTCCTTTTTCAGAACAGGTTCTGGAGAGAGCTCGCCGTGGTGAACCTCTGGTCTCCAGCATGGAAGACCTGTTGCCCGGCCTTGAAAAAATATATAAGATGGCTTGCGGGAGGTGACCTTACAGTATAATAGTTTGCTTTAACCGAACCATTTATTTATCAAAGAATAAATGTGTATCAAGGGGACAGATAGGATTATAAAATTTAATTTTCTCACAAATCTAAAGGAGGTTAGACCTGATAATGTCCGAAGAGAAGAAAAAGATTGACAATAGAAGGACAATCGACCCGGCAGCTTTGGCAGTCATAGACAAGAATAGCGGCAACGGCCAGGTTGAAACTGCTTACGATCGCTATGTAAAAATGCAGCCCCAGTGTAACTTCGGCCGCACTGGCGTCTGCTGTCGGATATGTCTCCAGGGCCCCTGCCGTATTACCAAAAAATCATCTAAAGGCATTTGCGGCGCTCACGGTTATACAATTGTTGCCCGTAACCTGATCAGGGCTATCAGCGGCGGAACCGGCGCTCATGCCGATCACAGCCGTCATATGCTTTATGCTTTAATGGAGGTTCTTGAGGGAAAGGCTCCTGACTACAGCGTTGAGGATTCGGCAAAGTTGAAGAGAGTTGCCGGCAGACTCGGAATCGAGGTTGAAGGCAAAGATGATAACCAGCTGCTGGAAGCTGTTTTGCAGCAGGCTATAGCTGATTTCTCAAAAATTACTCCAGAACCCTGCAAGTGGTTGGAAACGACTGTAGTTCCCGAGCGGATGGAGAAATTCGATGCCTGCAACATACAGCCGCGTTCAGTTCATACCACTATCTCAGAAACCATGGGACAAACCCACATGGGCGTCGACGCCGACCCGGTTAACCTGATCTTCCAGGGACTGAAAACATCCCTTTGCGATTACATCTGCATGCATATCGGCACAGATCTTTCCGATATTCTTTTCGGCACTCCGAAACCGGTAACCACCGAAGCGAACTTCGGGGTCATCGATCCCGAGATGGTCAACATAGCTCTCCACGGCCACAACCCGCTTCTAAGTGAAATGATTGTGCGGGTTTCCCGCGATATGAAAGCAGAAGCCGAAGCAGCTGGTGCTAAAGGTGTAAAATGTATGGGTATCTGCTGCACCGGTAACGAGGTACTGATGCGCCAGGGAGTGCCGGTACTGACCAACTTCCTGTCCCAGGAGCTGCCGATCATGACCGGTGGTATCGATGCCATGGTCGTTGACGTTCAGTGTATTATGCCCGGGATCAAGGCAGTATCGGATTGCTACCACACCAGGATTATCACCACTATGTCACATTCGAAAATCCCCGGTTCCTACCATGTAGATTTTACAGAAGAACATGCTGTTGAGAAAGCGCGCGAAGTTATAAGCCTGGCTATTGAAGCTTTTAAAGAAAGGAAAGATAAAGGCTGCGATATACCCGATATCAAGCATAAGGTAACAGCCGGTTTCAGCCTGGAAGCGATGGAAGAAATTCTGGGCGCTGTAAACCCGGATGAACCGATAAAAGTGATTACCGATGCAGTGGAATCAGGCCAGCTTCGCGGCGTGGTCCTCTTTGCAGGATGTAACAACCTGCGCGTACCTCACGACAAGAGCCATTCAACAATCATTACCGAATTGGCCAAAAACAATGTTCTCATGGTTGCCACAGGTTGTGCTGCCGGCACAGCTGCCAAGCTTGGCCTGATGAATGCTGATGCAGTTGAGGAATATGCCGGAGAAGGGTTAAAATCCTTTATCCACATGCTCAATGATGCCAATAAAGACAAGCTAAAAGATAAACTGCCGCTGGTTTTCCACATGGGATCCTGTGTTGATAACACCCGGGCTTACGACCTGACAACGGCTCTCGCCCGCCAGTGGAAAGTAGATGTTCCGAAAGTTCCCTTCGTTGCCTCCGCACCGGAAGCGATGAGTGAAAAAGCTGTATCAATCGGCAGCTGGTGTGTAACCCTGGGCATTCCGACTCATGTCGGGGTTGTCCCCGAAGTTACCGGCAGTGCCCTCGTTGACGGAGTTGCCCTTCAAATTGCTGAGGATGTATACGGCGGCTACTTTATCTGGGAAGAAGATCCCGAAAAAGCTGCTGAAAAAATTCTTGCAGCCCTTGATGAGCGTTCATGGAAACTTAGGATACACAAACAGTCTGCTGAAAAATACGAAACTGAACTGTCCACAGGATGGTAAAAAATCGCTAAAAGGAGGCACGAACAATGAGTACAGGTGATGGTGTTCTGACCAGAGACTGGAAAGAATCGTTCGATGAGATATTCGACGGCGCAGTTGATGAGTCAAATCCGCCGTTAAAACTATTTGAGAAAGCATATGAAGGCGCAGTTATTGCCACCAGCTATGCTGAAATACTATTAAACCAGGCCATTAAGCGTTTTGGTCCCGATAAACCGGTTGGGTATCCCGATACCGGTTACTACCTGCCCGTTATCAGGGCGCTAAGCGGCGAAGCCGTTCAGAAGCTGGGCGAACTTCCGCCGATCCTAAACCGCCTGCGCAACCAGATTCACGAAGATCTTACCTTCGAAAATGCCCGTCTGTGCGGTGAAGCAGCCGCCTATTCGGCAGAAATTATTGAAGCCCTGAGATATCTTGATGGCGCAAGGCCGCATGTTGAGCCCTGGACCGGATTCCTCGGCGACCCCGTTGTCCGCCGTTATGGGATCCTCCTGGTTGACTGGACTATCCCCGGTCAGGCTGTAATTATGGGTAAGGGAAAATCGAGTGAGGCAGTGGGTAAATTGATCCAGGATTTGCAGGGTAAAGGATTTATGATCTTCCTCTGCAACCAGGTTATCGAGCAGGCTATCGAAGCCGGCTGTAAACTGGGGATAGACTTTATCGCCTTCCCGGTCGGTAACTTTACCCAGATTATCCACGCTGTTAACTACGCCCTGCGTGCAGGTATTGCTTTTGGCGGTATTCCTCCCGGAGAACGCCAGAATACCCGCGACTACCAGAGACGCCGTGTCCGGGCCTTTGTTCTCCAGCTTGGTGAAATCGACGAAGTTCAGGTTGCCGCTCACTTTGCAGCCATCTTCCTCGGCTTCCCGGTTATTACAGACCAGGAGCTTCCCGAAGATGAGCAGATCCCGAACTGGTACGTATCGAATCCCAACTACGACGATCTCGTTCAGGTTGCCATGGAAATCCGCGGGATCAAGCTTAAGATCCTCGACATCCCTGTTCCGATTACTGTTGGCCCTGCTTTCGAAGGTGAAGTAATCAGAAAAGGCGACATGCGAATTGAGTTCGGCGGCGGCCGGACAACAGCCTTCGAGCTGGTTGAAATGGTTGGCGAGGACGATATCGAAGATGGCAAAATTGAGGTTATCGGCCCGGAAATTGACGAGGCTCCGGAAGGCGGCTCCCTGCCGCTGGGTATCATGGTCAAGATCTTCGGCCGTAAAATGCAGGAAGACTTCGAAGGCGTTCTCGAACGACGTATTCACTACCTGATCAATTATGGAGAAGGTATCTGGCACATGGCCCAACGCGACACGATCTGGATGAGAATCAGCAAGGATGCCGCTGCCAAGGGTTTCAAGATCCACCACTTTGGCGAACTTCTTGTAGCTAAGTTCAAGGATGAATTCCCCTCTATCGTTGACCGCGTTCAGGTAACTCTGATTACCGATGCTGAAAAGGTTGAGGAAGGCCTGGCTCATGCCCGCACCTTTTACGCTGCCCGCGATGAACGTCTTAAAGGCCTTACAGACGAATCGGTCGAGGAGTTCTACTCCTGCATTCTCTGCCAGTCCTTTGCCCCCAACCACTGCTGTGTGGTTACCCCGGAACGGCTCGGGCTCTGCGGCGCAGTCAGCTGGCTTGACGGTAAAGCTGCTTACGAAATTGACCCGACCGGACCGAACCGTCCGATCAAGAAGGAAGGCCTGGTCGATGAGACGAACGGAATCTGGGATTCTATTAACGAGTATGTTTACAATAATACCAACCGCACGATAGAAAGGTGCTCAATGTACAGCTTCATGAATGATCCAATGACATCCTGCGGCTGTTTCGAGTGCATCATGGCTATTTTACCGGAAGCAAACGGGGTCATGATTACTACCCGGGAATATGGCGGGGATACCCCGATCGGGATGACCTTCTCAACCCTGGCCGGTTCCTGCGGTGGTGGGGTTCAGACCCCGGGCTTCATGGGTCACGGCCGTGCATATGTTTTGAGTAAGAAATTCATCAGCGCTGACGGTGGTCTGGGCCGCCTGGTCTGGATGCCCAAAGAACTGAAGGATTCTCTCGGCGATGCCCTGCGTGAAAGGGCGGAAGAAGCCGGCCTCGGTGCCGACTTTGTGGAGAAGATTGCCGATGAAACAGTCGGAGTTACTGCGGATGAGATCCTGCCCTTCCTTGAAGAAAAGGGTCATCCGGCTCTGACCATGGACCCGTTAATGTAATAGATGAGGATCCAAAGCTTTGGTGGAGGCGACGATGATACCGAAGCCTTTTCCTGATATAAAGACTACCTCTTGAAAGGAGTAGATAGTGAATGGGTTTAACCGGTTTAGAAATCTACAAACACCTACCCAAAACAAACTGTAAAGACTGCGGTTCCCCGACCTGCCTGGCTTTCGCCATGGCCCTGGCATCAGGAAAAGCTTCACTTGATGCCTGTCCGCATGTCACCGATGAGGCCAAGCAGGCGCTCGACTCCGCCTCCGCGCCGCCAATCAAGCTGGTCAAGGTCGGCACCGGAGATCATGTAGTAGAACTTGGCGAAGAGACTGAAATATTCCGTCATGACAAGCGCTTCTTCCATCCGACGGGGGTTGCTGTGATGATCAGCGATACCGAGGATGTGGCGGCCAAAGCGGAAAAATTCGACGGGCTTAAATTCCACCGGGTCGGAATGGACTACACAACCGACATGGTTGCCGTCAAGTGCGATTCCGGCGATGCCGGTAAGTTTAAAGCAGCTGTTGAAACAGTTGCCGGAAAGACACAAGAAGTAATGATTCTAATTGCCGACGACCCGGCTGTCATGGAGGCAGGGCTCGCTGTGGTAGCCGATCGCAAACCCCTGGTTTGTGCGGCAACAGCAGACAACTATGAAAAGATGACGGAGCTGGCCAAGAGCAAGGGCTGCCCCCTGGTTGTCCGTGGGAAAGACTTAAATGAAACAGCAGAGCTGGTCGAGAAGGTTGTTGCCCTTGATTACAAGGAGCTGGTCATAGACAGCGGGGCAAGGGAAACCAGCAAGGTTTTGGCTGATTTAACCCAGTTCCGCCGCCTGGCTGTCCGCAAAAAATTCCGTCCCTTCGGTTACCCGGCTATTGCTTTCACCTCGAAAGAAGACCCCCGGGAAGAAGTTATTCAGGCCGGGGTATATTTAAGTAAATATGCCGATGTTGTGGTTATGAAGGCTGCCGAGAAACAGCAGTTGCTGCCGCTTCTCTCATGGCGCCAGAACCTCTACACAGACCCGCAGAAACCGATTGCCGTTGAGGCAAAACTGTACGATATCGGTGATGCAAATGAAAATTCCCCGGTCTATGTAACCACCAACTTCTCGCTTACATACTTTATTGTCGAGGGTGAGGTAGAAAGTTCCCGTATTCCAAGCAGAATCCTTTCGGTAGATACCGGCGGTGTTTCTGTTTTGACCGCCTATGCGGATAATAAGTTTTCTGCCGAAACAATTTCCGAAGCGATCAAGAAGTCGGGAGTGGAAGATAAAGTCAATCACCGCAAGCTTGTCCTTCCCGGACACGTGGCTGTCCTTAAAGGAGCTCTTGAAGAAGAATCGGGCTGGGAAGTTATTGTCGGCCCGCGTGAAGCTTCGGGAATTACCAAGTTTTCCAAAGAAAACTTTGCCTAGAAATGAAATGGAATGTAAGAAATACCTAACGAAAGGAGTATATAAATGGCTGTAGAAATCCTTAAGGAAAAATACAGAAGTACAGTAGGCGAGGTTGTCCTCGGGGCTACCAAAGACCAGGGTGGAACCCGCAGCCATACAATAACTGTCGGTGGTGAATCGGCGCTTCCCTACCTTCACTTTGAAGGGGAAATACCTAACCGTCCGGTATTAGCGCTTGAAGTTTGGGATACGGCTCCCGAAGAATGGGATCCCCTTTTCGAAAAATTTTACGGAGATGTCTGGAACGATCCGGGCGCCTGGGCCAAGAAATGTGTCGAAGAATTCGGCGCTGACCTGATCCAGATCCGCCTGAAAGGCGCAGACCCCGATATAAAAGATGCCTCGGCAGAAGATTGCGTTGCCAGCGTCAAGAAAGTTCTCGAGGCAGTCGGTGTTCCTCTTATCGTTGTCGGCTGCGGCAAACCTGAAAAAGATAATACCCTGTATGCTCCCATCGCCGAAGCCGCTGCTGGAGAAAATCTCCTGCTCGGCGTGGCTGAACTTGAAAACTATAAAGCAGTTACCAGCGCCTGCATGGCCAACCAGCACAACATCATTGCCCAGTCCCCGATTGATATCAACATCTGCAAACAGCTAAACATTCTGATCGCCGAGATGAGCACCGCCATGGCTAACCGGATCATCATCGACCCGACCATTGCTGCTCTTGGTTACGGTATCGAGTACTCATATTCCATAATGGAAAGAGCCCGCAATGGCGCTCTCCAGGGCGATAAGATGCTTGCCATGCCGATGATCGGAAACGTGGGACTTGAATCCTGGCGCGCCAAGGAAGCAAATACAACTGCAGAAGATGAGCCCGGTTGGGGTGAGCAGGAAGAACGCGGTATCCTCTGGGAAGCAACCACCGCAATGGCCTACCTGCAGTCCGGAATCGACATTATGGTTATGCGTCATCCGGAAGCTTTGAAGATTATCAAAGCAAACATTGATGACCTGATGAAAGATAACAGCTATTGATTTGATCTATTCCCTTTCCACCGTCGGAGAGGGTAAGGGTGAGGGGGAAATTCCTCCTTACCGGTGCAGCAGCTTAATAATAAAGGAGGCGCCTAAATGATAATTATCGGCGAACGTATTAACGGTATGTTCAAAGATATTGCCCAGGCAATAAAAGACCGTGACCCCGCTCCAGTTCAGGAATGGGCTCGCAAGCAGGAAGAAAACGGTGCGCATTACCTGGATCTTAACGTTGGCCCCAGCTCCCCCGACGCTGTTGGAGCGATGAAGTGGCTTGTTGAAGTAACCCAGGAAGCAAGCAGCCTGCCGCTATGTCTCGATTCAACCAAGTATGATGCCATTGAAGAAGGCCTGAAGCTCTGCAAGCAGCCGGCCATGATCAACTCTGTTCCAGCTGAAATGGCTAAGATGGAGCGAGTTTTTACCATGGCAGCCGAATACAACTCGGAAGTTGTCGGCCTGGCCATGAACGAGGAAGGAATTCCGAAAGATGCCGACAGCAGGATTGCCCTGGCAGCCGAACTGGTTGCCACTGCAGATGCTTTCGGTATTTCACCGGACAGGCTTTACATCGACCCCCTGGTCCTCCCCTGTAATGTTGCCCAGGATCACGGTCGTGAGGTATTAAGAACCCTGAGGGAAATCAAGTTCATTTCAGACCCGGCGCCGATGACTGTTGTCGGCCTGAGCAATGTTTCCCAGGGAACCAAGAATCGCGAACTGATCAACCGGACTTTCGCTGTAATGGCCATGGCTAACGGGCTCGATGCCGGTATTGTCGACGCCAATGACGATGAGTTGATGGCAGCAATCGCATCGGCCAGGATCATTCTGAACATGGATATATACTGTGATTCATATATCGATGTATTCAAGAACCGCAATCGCTAAAACTAGAACTGTGATAAAATATAAAGCATATTTGACTGAAGGGATGGTGAGTATATGATAATCGCTGAGCGCAAGCCGCTAGAAGAAATTGCGGCAATGGCTGCCCCCTATAAGCGCGTCCTCGTTTTGGGCTGTAACACCTGCGTGGCCGTTTGTATGGCCGGTGGGCAGAAAGAAGCCGAAGAAACAGCGGCGCTTCTCCGTATACACCGCAAAAAGGAAAATGTAGGCGGCGAAGTAGAAGTATTTTCGATTGAAAGACAGTGCGAATTTGAAATGATCGACGATGTACTGGAAAAACTCAAAGGTTACGACCTGATCGTTTCGCTCGCCTGTGGTGTCGGAGTACAGACGATGGTTGAGCGTGAACCTTCGCTCAGAGTAGTTCCCGGCCTGAATACTACCTCCATGGGTTACCCGTTGGAGCAGGGGGTATGGGTCGAACGCTGCCTCGGATGTGGGGATTGTGTCCTCCATCTAACCATGGGAATCTGCCCGATTACCCGCTGCGCCAAGAGCATCCTCAACGGACCGTGTGGTGGCTCGGCAGAAGGTAAATGTGAGTTAGGAAAAGATGTCGACTGCGCCTGGCATCTGATTCACGAACGCCTTACAAGCTTTGGCCGTATAGGCGACCTTGCCGAGATTCAGCCTCCCAAGGACTGGAGATCATCACACCACGGTGGCGCAAGAACCACAGTAAGGGAGGATGTTAGAATTGATCGCGGGGAGTAAACTGGAAAAAGCAATTAACAGTGGACAGTTTGTAGTAACCGGTGAGCTCGGACCGCCAAAAGGCGCCGATCTTACAGCATTCAGACATCATGCCGAAGGAATGCGCAACCACGTGGAAGCATGCAACATTACTGATAACCAGACAGCAATCGTGAGAACCTCCAGTATCGCCTGTGGCGCTGTTTTGGTCCAGATGGGTATAGAACCGATCATCCAGATGGTTGTCCGCGACCGCAACAGGATCTGCCTTCAGAGTGATGTTTTGGGCGCATATGCCCTCGGTATAAAGAATATGCTTTGCCTTGCCGGTGACCACCAGATGTTTGGTAACGAACCCGGTTCCAAGGGTGTTTACGATATTGACTCAATGCAGCTTTTAAAAGGGCTGCAGACCTTGCGCGATGAGAAGAAATTCATGGGTGGGGAAGAGCTTGAAGGAGACATAAGCTATTTCCTCGGTGCAGTGGAAAACCCCTTCGCCGATCCCTTTGAATACCGTGTGGATCGTCTGGAGAAGAAGATAAACGCCGGCGCAAGCTTCATTCAGACCCAGTGTATATTTGACCTCGATCGCTTCGAGAAATGGATGGAAATGGTCCGTGAGCGCGGTCTGCACAAGAAAGTGGCTATTCTTGGTGGTGTAACCCCGATGAAATCGCTCGGCGCTGCCAGGTATATGAAGAATAACGTTTCCGGTATTACCATTCCCGACGAGCTGGTCGAGAGGCTCAAGGGAGCGGAAGATAAAAAAGCAGAAGGTCTGAAGATTGCCATCGAAACCATCGAACGCTTAAAAGAAATCGAAGGTGTGGCCGGGGTTCATATCATGGCTATCGCCTGGGAAGAAGTCGTTCCCGAGATTGTCGAGCGGGCCGGTCTTTATCCCCGCCCGAAATTATAGGTTCAATGGCCCGGCTAAGCGTTCAAGATCGCTTAACCAACCAACTTGGAGGGCATATTCCACTGAATCTGCCTCCCAAGCTTATCAGATCGATCGAATAAACATAAAAGGACAGGCCTTCAACAGCCTGTCCTTTTCTTTGGATGTATCCTAAAGAAGTGTCTCCCTGACACTGTTCAAAGCCTGGAGGTGAATTTATGAAAAAAGATGTAGTGATTGTCAGCGCCGTGCGCACCCCCATCGGCGATTTCGGCGGCTCGCTTCGTGATCTGTCTGCTCTCCAGTTAGGCAAAATTGTTGTTGAAGAAGCTGTCCGACGCGCTATCAACCTTCAAAAAGAGCAGGTCAATGAAATTATATTCGGTAACTGCAGCCAGCGCAGTGACGAGCCGAATATTGCCCGCTGCATTGCCCTGGAAGCGGGATTTCCTGTTGAAACAACCGGTTTCACTATCCAGCGGCAGTGCAGTTCAGCCATGCAGTCTATTGTCTCAGCTTACCAGGAGATAATCCTCGGTGATGCCGATATTGTAATCGCCGGTGGCGTGGAATCGATGAGTTCTGTACCTTATGTATTGAAAAGCGCCCGCTGGGGGCAGAGGTTGCAGCATGGAGAGATGACCGACGCCCTCTGGGAAATGCTCATGGATCCGGTGCACAAAATTATGATGGGTGAAACCGCCGAACGGCTGGCTGAAAAATATAAAATCAGCCGCGAGGAGCAGGATGAAATCGCTTTTCGCAGCCATGACAATGCCTTGAAGGCAATCGACGGCGGAACATTTAAAGAAGAGATTGTTCCTGTAAATATCAGTACACGTAAGGGTGAAACCATTGTCGATACCGATGAACATCCCAGGCGTGATATTTCGCTTGAATCTTTGGCCAAACTTAAGCCTGTATTTCGCAAAGACGGTACCGTAACCGCCGGTAACTCTTCGGGCTTAAACGATGGCGCCGCTGCAGTGATTCTGATGAGCGCCTCCAGGGCAAAAGAACTTGGGATGAAACCGCTGGCTCGTATCGTTTCATATGCCTGGGCTGGAGTCGAACCTGATTTAATGGGCTATGGCCCTGTCCCGGCTACACGCAAGGCGCTTCGCAAAGCCAAAATGACCCTGGGCCAAATAGAGTTGATTGAACTTAATGAAGCCTTTGCTGCCCAGTACCTGGCCTGCGAGAAGCTCTTAGATCTCAACAGGGCTATTGTTAATGTAAACGGCAGCGGTGTTGGTCTGGGGCACCCTGTAGGCAGCACAGGCGCCCGTATCGTGGTCACCCTGCTGCATGAGATGGCCCGCCGCAACAATAAATACGGTCTGGCCACTCTCTGTGTGGGCGGAGGCATGGGCATGGCCATGATTCTGGAGCGATTCTAATAATTGAAAAGAGGAGGTTTGAAAATGGCTGAATACATACAACTGGAACGTGAAGACAGGCTTGCAGTGGTAACGATTAACCGTCCGCCGGTCAACGCTCTGAACCAGTCGGTATTGAACGAACTTGAGGCAGTCTTTGATGATTTGGCCAAAGATGAGAATGTAGGGGCTGTAATAATCACCGGTGCGGGAGAAAAGGCCTTTGTTGCCGGTGCCGACATCACCGAGTTTCCTTCATTAAACAGCGCCAATGGAGAAAAATTAAGCCGCCGCGGGCAGGCGGTATTTCAGAAAATCGCTGACTTTCCTGCACCGGTAATCGCTGCGGTCAACGGCTTTGCTCTCGGTGGCGGGATGGAACTGGCCCTGGCCTGTGATATCCGGGTTGTTGCCGAAAATGCCAAAGTAGGCCTGCCGGAAGTAACCCTCGGTATTTTCCCGGGCTATGCAGGAACACAGCGCCTGCCCAGGACTATCTCACCGGGCAAGGCCAAAGAACTGATCTTTACCGGGGCGATGATCGACGGGGCGGAAGCATACCGCATCGGCCTGGCCGATCACCTGACTCCCGAGGGTGAATCACTGAATAAAGCTCGCGAACTGGCGGCTAAAATTTTAAAGGTAGGACCCATTGCTGTTCGCCTGGCCAAGCAGGCTGTAAATGAAGGGTTGGACAAGACACTTGGAGAAGGACAGGAGCTGGAAGCTGCGCTATTTGCCAGGCTATGCGATACGGAAGACCAAAAAGAAGGAGCCAGAGCATTCCTCGAGAAGCGCCCCCCTGAATTCAAGGGCCATTAAAGTATTATTTGCCGGAGACCTCGCTTTTCAGGATAGGAGAAGGCGATTATAAAGGAGCTGATCTAAATGGATATCAAAACAATTGGCGTTGTCGGCGCCGGGACTATGGGCAGTGGGATTGCCCAGGTTTCAGCAGAAGCCGGTTTTAATGTGATTATGCGTGATGTTGAAGATAACTTTGTCCAGCGCGGTTTGGGTGTAATCAGTAAAAACCTTGGACGGGCAGTTGAAAAAGGTAAAAAGACACAGCAGGAAGCTGACGAGATTCTCGGCCGGATCAAGGGGACGACAAATCTGGAAGAATTTAAAAGTGTCGATCTGGTTATCGAAGCAGTGATTGAAAATATGGAGTTAAAAAAAGTGCTCTACAAGGAGCTGGATGCAGTCTGCCGGCCGGAAACCGTCCTGGCCTCCAACACCTCAGGTCTAAGTATTACCGAGATGGCCTCAGCAACAGGCAGACCCGACAAGGTGGTTGGTATGCACTTCTTTAACCCGGTTCCGGTAATGAAGCTGGTCGAGGTAATTAAAGGCGCGGCAACCTCTGAAGAAACTTTTAATTTAATTATGGATATCTCAGAAAAACTGGGTAAAGAACCGATTACCGTCAATGAAGCCCCGCTGTTCGTGGTTAACCGTATTCTGGTTCCCATGATTAATGAAGCAGCATTCGTTCTCATGGAAGGAGTTGCCGGCGCTGAAGATATTGATAAGGGAATGATGCTAGGGGCCAATCATCCTATCGGCCCACTTGCCCTGGCCGACCTGGTCGGTATCGATGTCCTACTCGCTGTGCAGGATACGTTGTACAAAGAAACAGGCGATTCCAAGTACCGGGCCTGCCCCCTGATTCGCAAAATGGTTCGCGCCGGCCACCTGGGCCGTAAAAGCGGCCGCGGGTTTTACAGCTACAAGTAGTGATATTAAAGATGGTAAAAGAAACTGGCAGGTTTTATTAACACCAGTTATTAAATGAATTATTGTTACAGCTATGCATTAGGTTTATGATCTATAAAAGCCCCCGGTTAAAAACCGGGGGCTTCATCAATCTAATCTTAAACTATCCTCACCCTAAAACAGACTCCACCAGGCAAAAGAAATTGCATCGGGGCCGGGTTCCAGGTTATCCAACTCAAAGGATTCCCTGATTTCAGCCATACCCAATACCTGCAGTTCCTGGGTGAAGTAAGTATTGGAGAAGGGGCTGCTCATGCTGGTAAAGCGTCTAGTATCACCGCTCGATGTGTAAGCATACTGATTGATTTCAATGTAATTGCCCACATATTTTCT